>JADINC010000060.1 GCA_017694255.1 Candidatus Enterousia avistercoris
CCACCAACATTGTTTGAATATTTACCGCGTGATGCGATTTTATTCGTAGACGAAAGTCATGTTACAATTCCGCAAATTGCCGCAATGTCGCGTGGGGATCGGGCGCGTAAAGAAACACTGGCGCAATATGGATTTCGTTTGCCGGCATGCGTTGATAACAGACCGCTGACGTTCGAAGAATGGGATGCGCTGCGGCCGCAAAGTATTTTTGTATCGGCAACGCCGGCACAATGGGAACTGGAACAGGCGGGTGGCGTTGTTTCAGAACAAGTTATTCGCCCAACGGGTTTGTTAGACCCCGAATGCGAAGTGCGGCCAACCGCGCACCAGGTGGATGATTTATTAGACGCGGTTAAAAAAATCCAGGGGCGCGTATTGGTTACAACGTTGACCAAAAAAATGGCGGAACAATTAACAGACTATTTCGTTGAAAATGGCGTGCGGGCAAAGTATCTGCACAGTGATATTGAAACGCTGGAACGTATTGAATTATTGCGCGATTTGCGGTTGGGTAAATTTGATGTGCTGGTTGGGATTAATTTGCTGCGCGAAGGGTTGGATGTGCCAGAATGTGAACTGGTTGCCATTATGGATGCAGATAAAGAAGGATTCTTGCGTTCAACACGTTCGTTGATTCAGACAATTGGGCGGGCGGCGCGTAATGCAAATGGACGTGTGATACTGTATGCTGATACAATAACAGATTCTATGCGGGCAGCGTTGGATGAAACAGCGCGGCGGCGCGAAAAGCAAATGGCGTATAACCGTGAACATAATATTACACCTAAAACCGTGACCAAGGCAGTTTTTGCAGAGGTTGGCGATAAGGGCGAAAAAACAGATAAAAAACGTCGCTTTGTTTATACGCGTGATGGTGTAATGGATGCGGATTCGTTGCGCAAAGAAATTAAGAAATTAAATAAACAAATGCGCGATGCGGCGGAAAATCTGGAATTTGAACGGGCGGCCGAATTGCGTGACGCAATCCATAAAATGGAAGATGATTTATTGTTGTTGGAGTAAGTACACATGCAAAAAGAATATGATTTAAAAAATATAGATGAAACACGTGCGTTCGCACGCGAATTTGCACATACGCTGAATGCGCCAGTTGTTGTCGCATTGCATGGGGATTTGGGTATGGGAAAATCAGAAATTGCCCGTACGATAATCCAAGAACTGCGTGGGGCGGATACTGTCGTGCCAAGTCCAACATTCACAATTGTGCAAAGTTATGATGGAATTTCACATTTTGATTTATATCGTATAAATGATGGGTCTGAACTGGTTGAAATTGGTTTGGGGCATGCGATACAGAAAGATATAACGTTGATTGAATGGCCAGATATAGCAAATGATATGTTGCCAAAAGATACAATACATGTCTATATCACAGGCACTGGTGATGCGCGGCATATTGTCGTAAAGCAGTTTTAATTTTCTGGTTTTTTTAGCAGACTTTGGACCGCCAATGGAAAGTCGGATGATTTGGCCAAGTATGATCCACTGACCAACATATCTGCGCCCGCCGCCCAGCATTTTTGGGCGGTGTCTGCATTTATGCCACCATCAACAGATATCAGATATTTTAACCCATATTTTTTGCGGGTGGCCGCCAGTACAGATATTTTATGCAGACAGGCATCATTAAATTCTTGGCCCGCCGCGCCCGGAGAAACGGCCATAACCATTACTTCGTCCAGTTCGCGTAAAATCGGTTTTAATAATGATACGGATGATTCAGGGTTTAATGCAACACCAGCACGCTTTGATGATGCGTGTATCAGGCGTATGGCGTCGCGCAATCCAGATGTGTTTGTGGATACTATGATGGTATCTGCGCCGGCGGCAATTGCGTCGGCGGCCCATACAGATGGGCTTTCGGTCATTAGGTGAACATGCAAATGCGCGTTTGTGTGTGCGCGAATATATTTTAGTTCTGCAATGCTGCCCGCGATGCGGTCAACATAAAAACCGTCCATTATGTCAACATGAATCATGGAAAGCCCGCCCGCACGAAATGTGGAATAGGTCATAGGACTTTTCATGTCAAAGCACAATGTGCTGGGCAAAATGGGGATAAAGCGTGGACGATTGTTATGACGGCGGTGAAATATAGAAAAAACGCGTTCTTTGATTTTTTCTATTTTATTACGGCGGGCGTCGTATTTATTACGGTGATCGGATTCTTTGTTCCATATATATGCAGACAGTGCGCGTACAGATGCGTCCGCATGCATGTTCTGTACAGGTATTGAAAATGTGTTTTCTATGAATTCATTTATTGAATCTATTTCCGCGCCGCCGCCGGAAATGATTATCTGGGTTGGGTGATATTTGTTAAATGCCGGTGCGGATTCAGATTTTATTTGGGCGCAAATGTTAACTATGTGCGGTAATATTATATCATTTACATCGGAACGTGAAAATTCATATGCAGTGTCAGCCGGGGTGAAACGGTCCATTTCTTTGGGAAACAGGGACGCAACATTACGCTGTATCCGGTCGGCATCATCAAAATTAATGTTCAGCTTTTCAGATATATCGGTTGATATGGTAGTTCCGCCAATTGGTATCTTTGCATGCCATACCGGTCCGCGATCCATCCAAATTGATACACTGGTAAATCGGGCGCCAAAATCAATAAACATGGTTGTTTGTTTTTTTTGACGATATAACGCGTTCTGTAAAAACATAGGGTCATAAAATGCATCTGGTTGAATATGTGCATGACGTAATACAGATAAAAGTGCGTCCATTTCAGCGTGCGAATAAAATATTGCACTGAATGCAGAAATTAACTGGCGATCAGTGTGGCCGATTGGTGAATACATGTTGCGCGCCGTTGGGGTATCATAGCGTAATGGAAATATATGCATTGGAAAATACCCATCAGGTGGCGTAATTTGACCGATTTGATTGCGTATATCAGATGCAGTGATTTTATGTTCGCCCGGCCATACCGTATTCTTGGCAATCATTTCAAATTCAGATTGTCCAAAATCACCCGTTATATATGCAGAATCAAAGTGCGCGCCAATCTGTTGTTCCAGTTCGTCAATTACAGATTTTAATGCAAATACAGTGTCAAAACTGTCAACCGTGTGCATGGCTGATTGTATAATACGGCCTGATAATACATGATGCGCAATGCCACGCACACAGCATGCCCCAATGTCCAGACATAAAAAGCAAGAATCCCCCAGATTCATTTCTTTGTATCAATCTATTTTACCAATATACGTGCGTCATCGCGCATGTCTATCATGGTTATTTGCTTTGATAAAATGCCATGATTTTTATCCAGAACCATTAAACTGGCTACGGCGGATTCTGGCGCCTGTTCCGGCAGCATAATTGTTATGCCGTCGGTCGTGTGGATATTCCAGCGACGATGTTCTATCCATTCCAGATAATCCAGTTTATCAATCAAATTATGGGCAATGTTTGTTATGTCAGATATATCGTCTGGTAATTCACCACGAAAAACAACCGTGTTTGCCAAACGTGTATCTGTGGGCCGATTTATTACAGTGCCGTCCGCAGACAGTGGGAAAAACATGGTCCCATCAGTCCACTGGGCAATAGGCTGGTACAGTTCAACCCGAACAATTAAATTGCCATTTGGGGTCCGGCGTACCGCCGAATTTTGTACACCAGGTACAGATGCAACACGGGTATTTAATGCGGTTAAATCAGCACGAAAACCATTTGTCCCGGGCGCAACCGCAATCGCCGTGGCAATTGCGGTTAAATCCTTGTTCGCGGATGGTGATGATATTGATATGTTGCGAATATGGGCAATTTCCCCGCGATTCATATATGTCATGATTATTCGGGTCGAAAAATACACCGCCAATATTATGGCAACAACAAAGTATATCCAAAACCATATATTACGCTTCATGCGTTTGATTATATCATAAATTCATTCAATTGGAAATATAACAGTTATTTTTTTAACTGGCACGCAACAGGTATCCACGCCGAAACATACATTTGCGATATGCGCCAACGGATTTTGATGTGGTATTGCGGGGTACGGATAACAATGCGCGTTGACCAACATCGCGGTATTCGTTTGACTGGAATGTTACCCACAGACCGTCCCAGTCTGGCATAATTGCGCTTTGGTTCGGGGATAATAATTTTGAAATTCGCGAACGGGGCATATATGAAGGCTTGTCAATACCCAGGCATGCCTTGTGATCACGGACAAATTGTTCCATGGTTACAGATTCATTTTCCCAATTTAATATTGTTGCGTCATCAATACTGCCGCGATTAACAGATGCACAGCCCGATAATGCCAGTATTAAAACCAGGTATTTAATTCTCATGCTTTGTATTATAATTTAATTGCCTTGGGGGGGCAATAGTTTTTATAATAGGGAAAAAGGGGCACAGGACAGAGACATGGCGTTAACAGTTCAGAACTTTATTAAACTGGCAAACTTTTATAACCAAATGCTGATGATGATGTCGGCGGTTTGTGTGGAAAAGGGTGGGGTGGCAATTGAAAATTATTCAGGGCGATTCTTTGTCGCAGATACGTTGGAATTTGTATATGAATATGGGCGCCGATTGATGGATGCAAATAAAAATTCTGTGCCCAGTGATGTTGCCGCGGTTATTGAAAAGTTTCGTGTCCAGTATGAACGGGTCAAGGATTTAACCACGCCAACACAAAAACCTATATATGAAATGACACTGGAAGAATTTGAACGTGTAATGAATATCTGACACAAGTCATAAGGGGAAAATATGAAAAAAATAAATTTTATTTTTATTGGCGCACTGGCGATGATGGCTGGGTGCTCGCAAATGCGGCAACAAAACCAGATTCCCCAATATGATACAATTAATGTTGTTGAAAATTTTGTAATAGATGAAAATTCTGTGCCGATTTTCCCAAAGAAAGCCGCGTTGACAACCGATACCGCGCAACGCTTTGCGATTGATTTGCCAAAACGCTGTACGGTGGATTGGGATAATCAAACGGTGGTTTCTGTGGTGCCCGAAGAAAAAATAGAAATGGTACGATTGGGGGTTGGGGACCCGTTGCCGTCTGATTTGGTTGTGTCTGATTATGAGTTTAAAAAACTGAGTGTTAAACAGGCGTTAGATAAATTACTGGAGGGTACAGATATATCTGTTATCGAAGATGGTGAATTGCCGCAAACTATTTCTGGGACGGTGGCGTCTGGGAATCTGGATGATACAGTCGAACTGATGGCAAAAATGGGGCGGGCATATTATTCATATGATGCAGAAAATGCAGAAATACATCTGGACGATCGGGCCAAATGGATGATAAAAATGCCAAATAATGAAAGTATTATAATGGCGTTGTTGGATGCTATGCATGGCGCAGATATGCGAAACCTGTTGGTCGATTGGCAGGATAAAACTGTTGTGTTCGAAGGTAATTACCAAACAGAGCGAGAGGTCGCAAAAATAATATCTGAAATCGCGTCGAAAAAATATATGATTGCGTGGGATATTGATGTATATCGTGTGTATCCACGTACAGATAATCCAATTGTGTGGATGAATTTGCTGCCTGCGTTTGGCGATAAGAATATTAAAATGTCTATCCCGGGGGTCGTGGGGCGCGCATTAGTGGTCAGCCCGGAAATTAACACGAAAACATTGCAGGAATTTTTATCGCAACAGGCAAATGTTGTGCTGATTTCCCAGGGAACATTTGTTATACCAAATGGATGGCAGTCGCGGTTTGATATCGGGCAATGCAGCAAAGAAGAAAGACTGGAAACAGATTTAATAATTGGCGCAACGGGGACATATGGGGACTATGGCGGTCAAAATAAAATTGATGCAAAAATTGTTTTGCGAACCAGTAATGGGGAACTGTCGTCGTTTAATATACCGTCCAGTGTTGGGGATAACTATGTAATTATTGGTATTCCAACGCATTCTTTTGTAACGACACCAGAAACATTAATCAGCCCGTTTGCGGAATTGGTTGTGTTTATGTCACCACGATTAATTTCTATTGTTGATGCGGCCAAAAACCAGAATTTGCCAACAGACCAGTTGGTTGGTGATGCGCTGCGGGCGTTTTTAAGTGAAGAATAGTAAAGGTATAAAATAATGCTGTTTTCAAAATTGGAAAGAAAAATCGCATTCAGATATTTGGGCGCACGGCGTCGTGGGTTCGGTTCGGTTATATCGTGGGTGTCGCTGATTGGAATTACGCTGGGGGTGGCGACACTGATTGTTGTTATGTCGGTTATGGGCGGATTTCATGATACCTTGTTGTCGCGTATTGTGGGAATGAATGGGCATGTTGTTGTTTATCACCAAGATGGCGTAATCGCGGATTATGATTTCTTGATTGATAAAATGAAACAAAACAAAATTGTTGCTGCGAATGCCACGGGAATCGTACCAATCGCCGAAGGTCAGGTTATGGCCATGGCAAATGGCAATAATACAGGTGCAATGATTCGCGGTATTCGTATGTCTGATTTAGCGGCCAAGGCAACAACAGGAACAAAAATCTATGGTAAACCATTGGACCAGATAAAAGATGGTGAATTGGTTGCCGGGGCATCGCTGACGCGCGCATTGCGTGTTGGGATGGGTGATAATATTTCACTGGCATCCGCAAATACTGCAACGCCAACACCATTTGGTTCAATGCCGCGGATTATGGCGTATCCGGTTATGTCGTCATTCTTTATGGGGATGTATGAATATGATTCTGGGTATATATTTATGCCATTGGAAACCGCACAAAAATATTTAAATATTCCGGGTGCCGTTACACATATTGATTTGTTCTTGCGCAATCCCGAAGATACGGTTGCTGTGCGTGATGCGTTGGCTAATTTGTTGCCAGATGGATTTGTCGTGCGTGATTGGCGTGATTTAAATCGTGGATTTGTTGGTGCGTTACAGGTTGAATCAAATGTTATGTTTTTAATATTGATGCTGATAGTAATTGTGGCGGCGTTTAATATCGTGTCCAGTTTGGTTATGCTGGTCAAAGATAAATCTAAAGATATTGCCGTGTTGCGTACATTTGGTGTATCGCGTCGGTCAATGATGAAGATCTTTATTCTGTCGGGCACCAGTATCGGCGTGTTGGGGGCTTTTTTCGGGACGGTGTTTGGTGTTTTAATCGCGATATATATTGAACCAATACGGCAATTTTTCCAGTGGGCCACAGGGCGTGATTTGTTCCCTGCGGAATTATATTATTTATCAGAATTACCATCTAAACTGGTTGTGGGCGAAGTTGTTGGAATCGCATTAATTGCCGTGTTGTTGGCGTTCTTGGCAACGCTGTATCCCGCGTGGAAGGCCGCCAGTACAGACCCGGTTGAGGTTTTAAGAAATGAATAAAGGAATCGCGCAATGGCAAATATTTTAAATTCGTTATCCAAAGTGCAAAAGGGCGATGTCGTTCTGTCGGTGCGCGATATCAAAAAAACTTTTATGGAAGGTGGCCAGCCATTGCATATTCTGCGCGGTGGTGGTTTTGATTTGCATCGTGGGGAAATTATTGCGCTGGTCGGACCATCGGGCAGTGGTAAATCCACATTGTTGCAATGTGTTGGGTTGCTGGACAAGCCAACAGGGGGCAGTATTTTGTTGACGGGTGTGCCGGTGCAAAAGATGGATGATGAAATGCGCACAATGATGCGGCGGCGTAAAATTGGTTTTGTATACCAGCGACATAATTTATTGTCTGATTTTACCGCACTGGAAAATGTTATGTTGCCAATGTTGGCAAATGGCGTGGACGAACGCAGTGCGGCGGGGCGCGCGATGAAATTATTGCGGGCGGCAAATGTCGCGCATCGGGCATCGCATCTGCCGGGGGAAATGTCGGGCGGCGAGCAACAGCGCACCGCGGTTGCGCGCGCGTTGGCAAATGACCCAGAAATTTTGTTAGCGGATGAACCAACCGGCAGTCTGGATCCGGCGCATGCAGCGTCTGTGTTTGATTTGTTATTGGATTTGGCGCGCAAAAATAAAATGGCAATGTTGTTCGTAACACATGATATGAATTTGGCCGCGCGTGCAGACAGAAAAATTACTATTAATAATGGTGTTGTAGAATAAAAGCAAAAAAATGGGGGGGGTAATGCAAATAAAAAATACAAAGCCATCGGGCCGGCATCATGTGCGGGCGGCGATTGCGGTTGTTGGACTGGTCGCGTGTGGATTTGCGTTGGGATATATTTGTAATGATAATTGCAGGGCAACGGTTGGGACGGTGACTGATGAAACGCCAGAAAAAAACTGGTGCGATGTTGGGTGGCGTGCGCTGGAACAGCGATTACAGCCGGCCGATGATCCGAATCCAATTGCACATGTATATAATGCGATTTTGTATGACGCTGCACCCTGTATTAGTTATGAAGAGCAACGAGAGCTGGTACTAACAGAGCTGGGGATGGCGTCTATGTTGACCGGCGGAATGCAATTTTCGAAGTATGATGAAATATACAAGATTGTAGCAAGATACGCAAAGAATCTGGATGCGGATTTAGCGGAATTTAAAAATCGTATGAAAATTACAGAAAATGTGATACAATAATAAAAAATAGTGAGA
>JADINC010000061.1 GCA_017694255.1 Candidatus Enterousia avistercoris
TATATTTTTTCTGCATCGGCCGAAATGCCAAAATTCGCCAATTGCGTTGCGATAAATTTACGGTATGCTGTGCGAATTTCTGCAGATTTTTCATCTGTGTCAAAATAGTAATCACGTGCCAGCCCAATGCCACCCTGGCCAATATTATACAGATAATATTCGCTGTTTTTTTCATCCAGTGCAACCCCGTCGCCCCAGAATGCCGATGAAAACCGATGCATTTTCCCCAGATATTTTGGCAAATCGTTCACCGATTTAATTTCGTCAATTTCGTCCAAGTATTTTTTTACCGGCGTTGTTTTATCAGCATTTAATTTTTCTGCATTCATTGCAATTTTATACAGTGTTCCAATTTTTCCATCATCTGTTTCTGCGATTTCGCGCACACGTTCCAGATTTGTGTCCGCCAATACTTCGAATGAACCATATCTGGTATAGTCGTCTGGAATAGGGTGGCGTTCACGCCATCCGCGTGTGGCATAGTCAAAAAAGTCATCGCCTGGTCGTACGGTTGTGTCCATGTTATCCAGTTTTATTCCCGCGTTCATAACAATTCCCCCTTGGTTAGTTAAACAGTATGCCGTAACAAATGCCGCAACTACGGCAATTATTCCGATAATGTTCAGAAATTTATTTTTCATAATCTTCCTTTATCATGTGTTCTATTAAATCGTCCAGCACCAGCATACCATGCGTCGTGGCGGCAATTCGCCCGGTTGCATTTATTTTTACCAGTTCTGGGTGCGAATTTACAAAGTCCATGTTTATAATTTTTTTGGTATCGTTGTCAAGCATCATTCCACAAACCATTCGCATCCCAGTAATAACGCGTTCAATTGCGCGCGATTTGTTATCCAGTTTTTTAAATAATTCGCCCCCGCCCATTTGTTCATACCATGTGTTATCTATGAAAATACGTCCCGCCGCCCCGCGTCCGATACCAATGTATGGCGCGCCGTCCCACACGTTCATGTTATGTTTGCACACGTCCCCAGTGGCGGCATAGTTTGACACTTCATATCGTGCCATCCCCAGTGTTTCGTCAATTGCCATATACATGTCTGCCATATCGTTGTTTGACGGCATGTCCAGATTCATTTTACCAAATGGCGTGTTTGGTTCGATTGTTAATTCGTACATAGAACAGTGTGTTAATCCCAAAGAATTTATATCATTACACAGTTTGATTATGTTGGCAACTGTATCCCCCGGCATGCCGTATATAAAATCTGCGGAAACGCGTATATTTTTTTTCTGGGCCGCGCGCAGTAATTGCACGGCGTCATCGGCACTATGTCGCCGGCCCAAGAATTTTAATTTTTCATCATCCAGTGATTGAACCCCAACAGACAGCCTGTTAACCCCGGCGGCGCAAAAATCGGCCAGTTTTTGTTGTGTTAATGTCCCAGGGTTTGATTCCAGTGTAATTTCACAGTTAGCCAATGGTTTAAAATATTTATTAATTGTGTTGATTATTTTTTCAAACACCCACACCGGCATCAGTGATGGCGTCCCACCACCAAAAAAAATTGTTGGAATATCTATTTGCCCCAATACGCGTCCCCAATGCGAAATTTCAGATATAATTTCATCTGAATATTTTCCCCAGTCTGGATTATTGCATGCACGTGAGAAAAACGCGCAATAGTTGCACTTTGACATGCAAAACGGCACATGAATATAAATATTATGTGATGGAATCATGCGCGTATTTTATCCAAAAAATCCTGAAAATCCAGTATTTGGTTTATTAAGAAAGAAAATCGCTTTTCATAAAAAATTTCTTGTGATATAATACTCATAACAATGCAGGTATGAGAAAGGCAAGGGTTTCATTTTTATGCGGAATTTTAATGCCGTGCGTCGCGTTTGCCGCGACCGAGGGGGTCCCATCATACTATCAATCCAACGATTCACAAACTGCGAACCAGGCGGCGTACGGGCGCTATGCGGCCCAGGGATATACCCAATACGTTGGTCAATCCGGTAATAAACAGGTCATCGGCAGTCGTACCACATCGTACCAGGTGCCGCGCCCCACCGTTCCGACAATTGCGGGCACAATGACGGCAAATGGTATCGCAATGCCCACCGAAGAGCATGCTACCACAATTTACGGTGGCTATACCCGTCGTTTTGCAGATTTTGAATTTAAAACGGGGGTAAATTCTGTCCTGGAATGGGACGATATGGTGTACAATGAAATTGGCATCGGGGTCCAGCATAATTTCAGTATACGCAGTTTTGATATGTTTGCGTATGGTGAATACAGCATGGGTACCATGGATCACGGTGGTTTTTCAATGGACTACGACTTGGAACCGTTTGATTCGTCTGATCCGTATTATGGCATATTCACAATTTCTGTTGGCGACCAGACTGGTCGCACAAATCATTTCAAGGTTGGCATTGGTGCCCATCATATTTGGGATTTGGGTGGCTGGAAAATTTCGCCATCATTTGGGTATGAAATCTTTAATCACAATCTGGAAATGTCGGACCATTTGTATCCGAACCCGGGCGTATATTTGCCATTGATGACAAATTATGGTGATTATGTATATGGCGATACATTGGGCAACTATTGGACATTACCCATCGGGACCGAGGCCCCCGAAGACTGGTACCAGGTATGTATGTCGCCCGAAGATATAAAACTGGTCCAGGCCCCTGGCAGTGGCTGGTACGAATTGGGTACGTCATTGGTAACGGGTGATTATGATCCTGATATGGGGTATATCCCATGGGGTGTTGATTCTGGGGAATGTGTAATTATTGGTGGCGACGGTCCCGTCTTGGTCGAAGGTACGACACACATATACAACACGACGTGGTCTGGGTTTTATATTGGGTTGGAAATTGAAAAGCAAATGACCCTGGCGGACAAATTGCGTTTTTATTTCCAGGTCGGACTGCCGAAATATTCATCCGAAGGTATTTGGCCAAACCGTACAGATTGGCAACAAAACCCCAGCTTTATTGATGAAGGCAGCAACGGTGCATATTCATACGCGGCGGAAATGGAATACAATTATCAAATATCTGACCGCATGCAATTGGCGATCAAGGTTGACACAAACTTGTTCCATGTCGGCGCCATTGGTGGTGAATTATATTTGGCCGAATATACCCAGTTTTTATTAAATGAAGATGGATCGTACGTGTTGGACGATTTCGGGCTGCCAATTTTAGAAACGGTTCCGGCGGAAACCCAGTATGTATCTGACCAGTTGGATCATGCGACCTGGCAATCATTTGGGTTGCATATTGGGCTAAAATACTCTTTTTAATACGGTGGGGGTTTTTATGAAACATAAACATTTCTTGGCGCGCACAGTTGGCGTCATGATGATTTGCATGTTGCCACATGTCGCATTTTGTGATGACCGTGGTGTGTTTGATATGGCGCGTTGGGACGCGATTTTAGACGATGTTCGTACGCGTGCGGTTGCGGCCAATATTTCAGAAGATACAATCCGTGCCACGCTAAAATCACCGGCATTTATTCCATCAATTGTTCACAGTGATAAAAACCAATCAGAATTCAAATTAACACTGGACGGGTACTTGGCGCGCACTGTAAATTCACGTCGCATAGAAAACGGCCACAAAATGCGTGCGACATATCCGACGATGCTGAACCGTGTTTATGAAAAATACGGGGTCCAGCCACATGTTATTTTGGCATTTTGGGGACTGGAATCAAACTATGGTACGTATCATGCCGCACACAGGTTAAAGGACGCATTTTTTACCCTGATGTACGAAGGACGCCGTCAAACATTCTTTGGCAATCAATTATTGGCGCTGATGAAAATTGCTGATGACAATAGGCTGGACATAAATGATATTTACGGCAGTTGGGCTGGCGCCATGGGGCATTTCCAGTTTATTCCAACGACATTGGCACAATACGGTGCCGATGGCAACGGGGATGGGAAAATAGATATAATTCACAGTGTTGGCGATGCCATGTTCAGTGCGGGCAATTATTTATCCCGTTTGGGGTGGAATCCAAATGAACGAATTGTTCGTCGTGTTGCATTGCCGGCGGATTTTGATATTACGCTGTTGGATGGCAAAACTAAAAAGCCATTAACCGAATGGGCGGCGATGGGCGTTTTAAATGATGATGGTTCA
>JADINC010000062.1 GCA_017694255.1 Candidatus Enterousia avistercoris
ATATAATGATAAACATGCCATATAATGGTGTTCCTGCAATGTGCTTGTTTTCTGGCACGCCCACCGATTGGAAATGCAGTAAATTTTCATACGGCGACTATATCGGTGCGATATCCACCACCCCAGAAACATTTGATTTGTTGATATATTCGCCCGCCCCCATGCCACGCCGCACAGATATATTGGCATTGACGCGCAAACTGGCGCCACGCGGTCGCATAGATTTTGAATTTTCTGATATTGCCGGCACATATGAAATTGATGGCGAAAATATTACACCGAAATATAAATTTGCATATGGAAAAACACTATACTGGTTGGATCCAAATGTAAAACAAATTCCGCAATTCATGCGCAGTGCCATTGGCAATTTCACATGGAAAAATAACATAATGCATTTTGTCCCTGATTCAAAGCGTTGGAAATTATCGTTAACCGACACCCAGTTTCAGATATCCGGCAAAAACATCAAAGATTGGTTTCCAAAAATTGACTTACAGGCATTTAACAACATGTCATACAGCATATCTGGCACATACCGTGGTGAAACTGTATCAAACATGAATATAAAAATTGGTGATCATACGTTTACCGGCACACTCAGTGGTAATAACATAACATTACACACAGATATTTTGAACCTGGATTCCTTTATCAATCAAAAATATCTGGACAATTATGAAGAATTATCGTTTTTAACCACACTGCCAATAACGATACCATTTGAATTGCCACTAAACATATCGCTGTCTGCGGACGCAATGATATACAACGGCACAGTATTCAGAAACTTTGTATATGCATTAAAACCTGATTCCCAGACATTTTCAATATCAGATCATGATCGTGGTAATTTGCTGGCCACATTAACGCGCGACAAAAATAAATATGACATATTTGCCCAGTTAAATCGCTTTAAGATTGACGGAACACTGTTATCCCAGCATATGCCATTAAACATACGCGACACAACCATTACGGCCGAAATAAACATGCGAACATTCGGCAATATCGCGCATGACATGGAATATAATTTAGTTGGCGACATGGATTTATCTTTCGAAGGCGGATATTTAATCGGCATTGGCATTGATGAATTTTTTGCCGCGGCCCCACAACTGAACACATTTAATACAGAATATGCGTTATCATACGCACTGGACGGTGGCGAATCCAGAATTAAAAAAATGCACGTGGCCGGCGAATATAAAAACGGTGATTTTAAAACCACATCACCTGTGATGCTGCAATTGCGCCACACAGACGCCACTGGCACCCTGGAAATTACAGATAGCGCGATGTACGCAACCCTGGATATGGTATTACGTGGCACATCCCCAGATCCCCAACCAATTAACCTGGACATATTACCTGACAACACGCGTCAATATACATTATTCGATATCATGACAAATATTGATCCGACATACATGCGCACATTTGTGCAAACCCATAACAAATTTTAACTGCACTAAATTATTTTCTGCGCCCAACAACAGAATTTCGCGCAACAACATCACCATTTTCATTGGCATAGTACTTATACGGCCCAACAGGCACACTGTAAAACCCATGTGCAAAGAATTTTACCCCGCGCTGATTACACACCAACATTTTATTTTTGCCAATTAAATCAACCGCACGCCCAGAAAAAACGCGACACAAAAAATTAAAAATCGAATGTGAATTCCGTGGCGCACATAAAACAGAACCACGTTTAACCAACCGCGCAATATCATATGCTGCTGAATTTGATTTTAAAACATTTGTTTGATATTGGCTCAGCCCCATTGCATTTGCCAATTTTTCTATATCCGCATTCATAATGAATAAATTATATTGATACAGAAAATATTTTTAACAGGTATGAATTCACAAAAACAAAATCGGGGCCGCAATTGCAGCCCCGCGACAACAGAAAACAATCCCTGTTATCCTTTTTTACGAACCTGGATATGATCTTCGCGCAGTTGCATTTCCGTCACAGGTCCTGGACTGCCCATCATCAGATCTTGACCACGTTGATTTGTTGGGAACGCGACAACCGCGCGCAGATTTGGTTCGTTCAACATAATTTGTACCAAACGGTCCAAACCAAACGCACACCCACCGTGCGGTGGCGCGCCGTACTGGAATGCAGTATACATTCCACCAAACTTTTGCTTTACAACCTCTTCATCATATCCGGTAATTTCAAAGCACCGCAACATAACATCTGGATTATAATTACGCAAACCCCCACTGCAAATTTCTGCACCATTCAATACCATATCGAATTGCGCCGCCTTGATAGACAATGGATCTTTGGTCTTTAATTCTTCCAATGTTGCCATCGGGTATGAAAATGGATTGTGGGTAAACGCAATACCAGTGGATGATTCCGGGTCTGCTTCAAAGAATGGGAATTCTTCTATCCAGCACAGACGGAATTCTTTTTCATCAATCAATCCCAAATCTTCGCCCAATTTATTGCGCAACTTGCCCGCCGCCTTGGCCGCGACATCTGGGGCATCACAGATAAAGAACAATGATGAATTATCCCCGGCAATTTCGCGCAACTTTGCAATTCTGTCTGCATCCAGTTTTTTGGCAACGGGCCCCTTGGCTTCGTCTGCAAAGACGATATATCCCAATCCGCCCAGTCCCAATTCCTTGACCGCCCAATCACCCAGCTTATCATACCATGAACGCGGTTTGTCTGAACTGTTTGGCGCGGGAACGGCGCGGACAATACTGCCATTTTCTATGGCATTTGCAAATATACCGAAATCAGATCCACGGAATATATCTGTTACATCTGATATTATGATCGGATTTCGCAAATCAGGCTTGTCCGAACCATATTTCAACATTGCCTCGTCAAATGGGATATGCGGAATTTCATCGCATATTTTTGCATCTGGGACAAATTCACGAATAATTTGCGGCATCAGAGTATCACCAACCGCCTGGATATCTGGCAAATCAACGAACGACATTTCCAAATCCAATTGGTAAAATTCTAATAATCTGTCGGCGCGCAAGTCTTCATCCCGGAAACACGGCGCAATCTGGAAATAGCGGTCGAACCCAGCAATTTGCAATATTTGCTTAAACTGCTGTGGCGCCTGGGGCAATGCATAGAACATGCCATGATGATTACGCGATGGCACGATAAAATCACGTGCACCTTCGGGACTGGACGCTGTTAAAATAGGCGTCTGGAATTCAGAAAATCCCATTTCCCACATTTTATCGCGAATGAATTTAATCATACGATTACGCATCAGTATGTTGTTATGCAGCGTTTCGCGCCGCAAATCTAAATAGCGATATTTCAACCGCAAATCTTCGGCCACAGAATCATCGTCGCCAAAGACCTGGAACGGCAAAACATCCGCATTGGTCAACACATGCCATTGTTTGGCCTGGACCTCTATTTCACCGGTTGGGATTTTATCATTAACGGCGGCCGCATCACGCGCAACAACCGTTCCTGTAATTTGAATCACAGATTCTGGGCGCACTTTTTCCAGGTCTGCATTTCCGCCATCAAACACGCATTGCGTAATACCATAATTATCGCGCAGGTCAATGAACAACAATGCACCATGATCGCGTTTACGATGCACCCACCCAGACAAAACAACCGTTTCGCCAACATTTGATTTATTCAGTTCGCCACAAGTATGACTTCTGTATTTTGATTTCAAAGATAACATTTTGGTCCCTTTTTTTGCTTTGGGCGCCAATTCAGAAAAAATCGGAAACGGCACCCGCATTTAAAATTTCAGGGGCGCAATTTAATCAGATTGCGCGGTGCCACCCTGGTTTATTACTTTTACTGGGTTTTACGTATTCCATGGTTGTCAGTCATATCATCACACGCATGCCCAAAAATCATCTGGTGCCCTAAGCAAGAATCGGACTTGCGACTCGTCCTTACCAAGGACGTGTTTTACCACTAGACTATTAGGGCAATCATTACCTGCCAATTATAAATGCCACGCACCAAAAATCAAGGATAAAAAACACCCCGCCTGTTGCGGGGCGATTCAACAGACGCACGCGATTATTCAATACAGCAGTTAACCGCGTTTTTAACCCAGTTTTTCAGCTTTGACATACGGCCACTGGATGCATCTGGGGTCACACCTGCCGCCTGGGATGCGCGCGGTGCGGGCGCTGCGACTGGTTCAGATTTATTTTTCGTTTTCACCCATTTTACATCCGTCCCGCCATTCAGCATCCCCATATTCAATCCCCAGAATATGCAATACAGACCATACGACCGGTCAAACAAATCATACGCCCCGTCTTTATCCCCCGCCGCCAGTGCTTTGGTACCAACCTCAAACAAACGCATTGACGCCGCCAACAAGTGTTTTGAAATACACCATACTTCACCTTCGTACGACGGGATGATTTTCTGCATCATTTGCTTGCGCTGTTCGCGCACTTCGTCAATCAAGTCATAGAATTCATGCTTGCCCGTTTTGGCACCTGAAAACATCAGATGTTCTTCGATAGAAATCAGATTCATAATTCCGATTGTTAAATCTTGGTCCGACGATAAATCCTTTGGATTGACCTTTTTCGCCGCATCCAGTTTTTCAACAAATTCGCGTACATTTTTTATTTTTTCCATTGTATCCCCCTGTATTAAAAAAATTACATGCATATGCAAAACAGCCAACTGACCAACGCCAGTGCCACCACCGGCAACACAACGCGTTCGAACGGAAAATGCGCATGCCCGCCATTTTTCGCCTTCATCCATTCATACAGTTTTTCAACCAGTATAAATATAATCATCCCAACAATTGCGCCAAACAATATTGGATCCACATAGAAAACATTCCAAATCCAGACGGGACTGTAATCAATATCACCCACATAAGCGAACCCAATCATTGCAACCGACAAACCAATCAACAACGCATTGCGCCCCGGGAAACGCCACCCACGATTATCAAAAAACTTTATCATCCAATATCCCAACAGCGTCAACAGCGCGCCCGCCCACAGTCCGACAATTCCAACCGGCACACCCAGCGATTCTGCAACACCAACACCCGCCCCAATTGCAATTGTACATATCGGACAGGCCGGATTTGCCACCGCCACCGCCGGAAACGCACATAACAGCCCCGTAAATATTTTTGATAAAAACTTCATATTTTTCCCCTTTCAAAACATTGTATTTTTAATACATATCAAATTTTATATGTATAATAATTAAT
>JADINC010000063.1 GCA_017694255.1 Candidatus Enterousia avistercoris
CCATAACTCTATCGACCATTCCCCAAAACCCCGTAAAACGTGGTTTGAACACAGACTACGGCCTGGCCAACATGTCAAAAATGCGCAGTGATTTAGTCCGCCGCTGGATTGCCGAAAACCCCACAGATACACAACTGGCCACATTTGCCCAAATGCCACTGGCCGCACGCACAACACGCGAACTGCCGTTTTACGCGCCACATTTTGTAAACCACGAATCTGGCCATCACAAAAATTACTGGAATGAAATCGGCCCGCACGATTGGGAAACAAAAACGACACTGGATCTGGGGTTGCAACAGGTGCTTGAACGCGCGCTGGCCAATGAAATAGACCGACGTCGTAATGTCGGGATAACAAACGCCGCCGCGATTTTAGTTAACTATAAAACAATGGAAACTTTGGCATACATTGGTTCTGTGGATTATTTTGATAAAAATATTTACGGCGAAAATGACGGCGTTCATGCCCGCCGCAGTCCCGGTTCAACATTAAAGCCACTGATATACACCACCGCGGTTGATATGGGATTGATTCATTCTATGACATTATTAAAAGATGCCAAAATAAACTTTGGCGTATATGCCCCAGAAAACGCAGACAGCGAATTTTACGATCCAGTTCTGGCGCGGGATGCATTAACCCATTCGCGCAATATCCCCGCCATAAATTTATTACGCCAAATCGGAACCAAGAATTTTTACAAAATTCTGGCAGAATCTGGGGTATCGAATTTAAAATCACCCGATTATTACGGCATATCTGTTGCCCTGGGCGGGGCCGAGGTTTCTATGTTCGAACTGGCCGACATTTATGCAACCATGGCAAATCTGGGGCTGCGTCATAAAATCCGTACGGACACAGATTCACCACTGGACGCAGGCCATCAAATTCTATCACCCGAAGCATTTTTTATCACACTGGACATGCTGGCCCGACAACAGGCGCCAACAAAGCAGATTCCTTTTGCCAAAAACGCCACAAACACATTGCGCCATTACTGGAAAACTGGCACATCGTCATCATTTCGCGATGCATGGACCGCGGGCATATTTGGTGATTTTGTATTAATTGTTTGGGTGGGCAATTTTGACGGCACCCCAAACAACGCATTCAGTGGCGCCCACGCCGCCGCCCCAATATACTTTTCATTGGCCGCCGCAACCCAAAAATATTACGCTGCGCGTGGTACCCCAATCACAAACAATAATTTTCTGCGCGACGATTTAAATATATCAGAAATAGAAATGTGCGATGGCGTGGGCGGTCTGGCGGGTAAATATTGTCCAAAAACAGTACGCGCATATTTTATTCCCGGCAAATCCCCAATTGATACCGCATCCGTATATCGCGCGGTACCAATTGATATAAAAACTGGGCTGCGCGCATGCAGCCGTAATCCATCCACCACAAAAATGGTTGTATACGAATTTTGGGATTCTGAATATCTGGACATGTTTGAACGCGCGGGCATACACCGCAACACCCCACCCCCATTTATCCCAGGATGCGATCTGGGCGCAATTGCCGCGCTACGCCGTGCGCCAATAATACTGTCGCCAATTGATAACACCCGTACAGTAATTACCGACAACGCCGACGCCACAGAAATAACATTTCATGCAATTTCCGATGCCCCAGATGCCAAAATCTTTTGGTTTTTGGACAACGATATGATTGGCACAACTATATCTGGGGAAAAAATAACCCGGCGCGTTTCAATTGGCGAACACAGTGTGCGAATAATTGACGACATGGGTGCCGGCAACCGCATAAATTTCAGCGTTATTAAATAACCACCAATACAAATTGCCGCAATCACAGCAAGAAATTTGTTATATAATTAAACGAAATTCCAAATATTAAATTACTGCCATACTTATCTGTATCGCGTGCCCGCGCCAAACGATATTGCGCATATGGCCCCATGGTAAAATCGCCCCACAAATTAGTATCCAAACGCACAACCGCGCTGAAATCACGTTCTAAATCCGTCCCAACATATTCAGAATATGAAAAATATTCACGATAATATCCATCAGACGAAAACTTTACCCCTTCACGCACAGGATATTCCAACCGCCAGCCAAATTCAGCACCCAATTTGCTATTCTGGCTGCCGGCGTATGTAAAGTCATATTCGTGTATTCCGGTCAAATACAGACTTTTGATAATATTGTGGTCGAACAAGGAAATACCGGCACTGGAACGCACGATATTCTGACGCGGTGAATCATCACTGTCGACAAACTGTGTTTCATATGCCGCACGTACGGTCGGCCCGAATTTCAATCCCGAAAAATCCCAGCATGCATACGACAAATCACTGGAATACAGTATTTTATCAGCATTTTCATCGGTTGTTTCTGGTCCATTATACGGCCGCAACGTTGTGCGCCCATATTCCATAACCAGACTGTTATCCCATTTAAATTTATTACGCGTGAATTCCAAAATAGTATCAAATACCCCCTTGATAAAATCTTGGCTGGTTGCATTCAATGCAGCAACCGGTGAATTTTGATACTCTGCGGCATTTCGCACCTGGGTTTTCGACCAATCCAGCCCAATCCGCCGCACAGATAATTTTAACGTATCCACATTATCTGATATACCAAACACAGATTTTTCATCATCCGCCATTGCCATGGCCGGCATTAACACAGACAACAAAACCAGCAAAAATTTCTTAGTCATTATACAAAATCACTATTTACTTTATTATATGCAATACACCATTTTGATCCGCATACCGCCATCCCATTGCCTGTACTGCCGCGGTAAACCTTGACCGCGCCGCCACAGGAATTTCAACAGTAATTTGATTTCCATTGATATATTTTGTCATCATATCAATATCATTTTCACGCGCAATCTGGTTTAATTCTATCCAGCGCGCCAATTTATCTGACATAACCACCTGGGTTAAAAACACGTCCCCAGTTGCGTCATCAACACTCAACCAATTTTGTACATTATTTTCCGTCATCCACGCACGTGCTGCATTCCCATCCACAGTCATGCTGATATCAGCCGAATATGTAGTATCAGATTGTTTTTCCCCACTGATTGACGACGACGCAATCAGATTTGTTAAATCCGCCGTTTTCGCATTTTTCAATGCATCCGCCAGTTGATCTGGTATAGAATACGGCCTCAGCACATCGGTAATAATTTGCCGACGCGCTTCGTCAAATGCCATATCTTTGGCCATAGCGGCGGTTTCACTGGTAATATTGACCGACGCCACACCCGACAAATCAGCACCAATCGCGCCGATTGGCGCGACTGTGCAACATAAAATCAACAATAATTTTTTACAATTCATTTTCAATTAAAACCGTGCATTTATTCCAACGCGAATTCCCAACGATTTATAGAAAGATTCTATTTCGCTGTCCATTGAACACACACCACCCGGGCATGTTTCGCGCAGGTATTTAATATTCATCGCGGTCGCATCGCCTTTGACCCCTTCCATCAGGCCCAACATATAGTCTTCTGTATCCGTTGGATATTTTTCTTTCCATACCTCCAAACGTTCGTTATATAAATCATCATAATAATTCATATTCAGATACGTTTTGGCGTCCGCACCACTGACCGTATAGTAATCATATGTTAAACCAATCGACAATGCAACCGAATCGGTAATCGCTGTTGTCCAGTTTGCCCCTGCGCCAAAATGAAACGCACCAAACATCCCAGTGGTATCTTCGACGCTTTTTGGATGTGCCCAGTCAAAACGATACGGCTGGTCCCCAATTGATTCATATCCCGGCAATCCCAATTCCACCCGGGCATTAACCGCATTATTCTGGTTAATTTCATAATCCATATCCAGTGCAATATACGGCCCCATCCATGTTGTTTCATACGAATGGCTGGTACCCGGCTGTTTATAATAGTATGTACCTTCGGTACTAATCGCCGATCCCTGGGGGATATCATAGTCTGCGGGCGGAATCGTCTGGGTAATATCATCACGCCAGAAAATCTGTTGATTTCCATCAGGCTGGATAATAACAATCGCCGGATCGCATTGAATTTCACCGTTTATTTCGAAACACGCATGCGTATCAACCGCCAAACCATAGTTGTTTTCGGTTGTTAATTTATATTTCAAATACCGGAAACCAATTGACGGAGTAAATGAAACCTTGCCCGCACGGAACATATCCGTCAGACCGACCCCCACATTGAATCCCAGCATATTGCCACCCTTGCTGGTACCAATTGACATTGCGTGTCCAATTTGATCACCGATAAAGTCTTTATTTTCATCAATCCACGACGTCACCAAATACCCACCATTAGAAATATCATCATCGTACATAGCATTTTCGCCCCACTGCATACCGTACAACAACCCTGCATCAATCTGCATTGTGGTATTACCAAGCCCGAACGCATAGCCAGCCGACACATCCAACACATTCCACCCGATGTTATCATAGCTCAAAATACTGCCAGACTGAACCATTTCAAATTGCCATTGTGCCATTTGATGTGAAAGCCCCGCGTCCAGCCAAAACCCTGTTTTCTTTGACGTCTGGGCACCGGTGGTCGTCTGTTGATTTGCCACCGCATTACCATTTGTTCGATTTTGGTTCGCCGCATTCGCATTATAATTATTATATGTATTATAGCGCGTTGACGCATACGATGAAGGTTGCGAATAAGAATTAGAATACGAACGATTATATCCTGTTTGTCGCTGGGCATATGTCTGCGTAGAATAACGTGTTTGTGGCGACTGATACGTACCAGTATAATATGTACCCGCCGCATTTGCCACAAACGGCACCAACATCAAAACCAGCAAAGAAACTTTTTTCATTTACGAACCCCTACATTAATTATCATTTGATATTGTATCATAAAATGATTGAAAAAAAAACTGGTTCTTGTAAGATTTTAGAATTGTATCGCGGGCATGGCGAAACGGCAGACGCACAGCACTAAGGATGCTGTGGATTAAAATCCATGGGGGTTCGAATCCCCCTGCCCGCACCAAAATTCAAAGTGCAAAGCGCAAATGTTGTGTCGCATTCACGACAAGTTTTATTTACTGGATTGCTTCGCTACGCTCGCAATGACAAAAAGTTGTCTGTGCTGGCGCACAGGACTCTTATTACCTGGATCCCGTGGTCAAGCCACGGGATGACAAGAAAGGAGAACTGTGTAGTACGGGGCCCGCACCACGGGATGACTGTTTTTTCTATCGTCATCCCGGCGCAGGCCGGGATCCATTGCGCCGCAGGCATTTGTGTCGCACCGCGACACAACATCTACACTCTAAACTCTTCACTCTACACTCCTTCCCTTGTCATTGCGCGGCGCAGCGTGGCAATCCAGTAAATTATGCTGTCGCGAATGCGACACCACATTTGCACTTTGCACTTTGATAAAAACTCTTGCCCCGTTTTTCAAAAATTTGCTAAACTTAACACAAGTGGGATGAAAGGATTAAAGTTATTTTTAATCGTATGCCTGGGATTTATTGGTTCCCAGGTCGCGAATGCCGATGATACTGACACGGCACGTGCTGCCACGCGGCGCAGTGCGTCAACAACCGTCGCATCAAATCGTGGCGATACAACAACTACCGCCACGCGCACAAACGCCACATCTGGTGTTTCACGCAACACGGCATCGGGCCAAAACACCACCCAATCGGTATCCGTACGCGAACGCGGCACAACATCGGCCCGCACTGGCGTTGTTGTTCGTGATGTTGGCACGCGCAAAACTGTGGACACGGGAACCAAATCAGTATCTGCCCGAACAACATCGAACGTTTTACCACGCACGACAAGTACGCCATCATCGGTTGTATCTGTGCCTGCGCGCACGGCAACGGCCCGCACTGCGACAACGACGAATCGCGCAATTCGCACTGCGACCGCCCCAACAACAACGGCCCGCCGCAATGGTGCGGTTTCTGCATCGCGCGCGGCCACATCTGTGCGTGCTGGGGCAACACCAACCGTGGCGCAAAACGCCACACGTCGCAATACATCATCTGCGACCCGCATATCCCGCGCGGCCATCACTGCCGAAGAAATTATGAATCGTGATTATACAACCTGTCGCCAGGTATTTTACGATTGCATGGATGAATTCTGCGCCAACAAAGACAGCCAGCTGAAACGCTGTGCATGTTC
>JADINC010000064.1 GCA_017694255.1 Candidatus Enterousia avistercoris
GTTATATTGACGTACATGTTGCTGGCGGCGATTTTGAATTCACTGGCACATCCGTTCACGATTGCGACGTCGATAATAACCAGTTTTGCAGGCGTGTTTGCACTGATGTTCTTGTCTGGGGCATCAATGAATGTTGGCGCGATGTTGGCATTCGTTATGTTGGTTGGTCTGGTTGTGAATAATAACATTCTGGTATTGGAACCAACGATTGGCCGCATTGCCAATGGCGAAAAGCCGTACGACGCCCTGTGGACAGAATTACGCGACAAACAGAATATGATACTGATGACGTCTATTGCGGTTATGACGGGTATGGTTCCGCAATTATGGGCGGCCGATGGGATGAAGGTTGCAATGGCCGCGGTTATGATTGGCGGGATGTTCGCCAGTATGGTTTTCACGTTTGTATTAACGCCTGCGTTGTTCTTCTTGGCGGAACGTGGACGTATGAAATTACGGCGTAATAAAAAATAAAAATGGGGGCACGGTCCCCATTTTTATTGCAAAATTCAAAAAAACATTGTTATAATTTCATTGTTTTATCAAAGGGATTGTATATATGCTAAAAAAAGAAGATGTTGTTGTATTTGATTTTGATGGCACGCTGTCAGAATTTGATTCGAACGTTGAATTTGGAAAATATTGTTTTCGCCACAGTGTACGTCCATGGCTGTATTTGCCGTTAATGGGCGTGGCATTGATTGCGCGTGCGTTTAACCCATCTGGGATTTGGTGGCGTCAGAATATGCGTCGGTTTATTACACCAAATATGGTTCGAAAATTTGCGCCAAATTTTATTCGTGCACATTTGCGTAATCGTTTTGGTTGGGCCGCGGACCAGGTTGCCAAAGAACGTGCCGATGGACACAGTGTAATCCTGGTTTCGGCCAGTCCAGATTACCTGGTTCCGCGTTTGGTTCGTGATATGAAATTCGATGCGATATTATGTTCGCGTATGGATGAACAAAAGCCATGGAAATATGAGTTTTTATGTTGGGGTAAAAACAAAGTATATGCCATGGACGAATGGGCCAAGAAAAATAAAATAATTCCACATGTGGTGCGTTCTTATTCAGACAGTAAATCGGATATGCCGATGATGGAAATAGCCGATGAACAGGTATGGATAGACAGAAAGACGGGATTAAGAAAAACTGCCTAGTGCACAATGCCGCGTAATGCGGCATAATTTATTTATGGTTATCACAGATGTCTTGTATGATTTAACAGTTGGTGTTGCGGGCGCGGTGCTGGGGGCGTTAATTATGCTGGTATTCACGCATAAAAAGAATCGTCGTCTGTCGGATGAAATATTAGTAAATCGCCAAGATTTAGAAAAATTGCGTCTGGAAAACAACCGATTAATAGAAACAATCAAAGACCGCGAAAATCAAATCCTGGAATTACAGGAAAAAATATTGAAAAAGAAAAAATAAACCCTGTCCCCTTGTCATCGCGAGGGAGCGCCGCGACCGTGGCGATCCAGTAATTTATGTTGTCGCGAATGCGACACCACATTTGCACTTTGATCAATTATTCCCCATCGCCCCAATCCATATCGCGCAGTTTTTCCGCGCGTGGGGTGATTTTCCCGATGGACGTTTGCAATTGTTCTATATCTGTCGTGGCCAGTGAAAAATGTTGTTGCACTTTGTTGGCGCGTTCATTCAGTCGCGCCAAGTCAGTCAGCAATAAATCCAGCTCACGTTTTATTTTTGCAGCCACACGTTTTATCTTTATATCGGCCAGCACTGCGCGCACCGTATTCAGCGTTGCCCACAGCGTTGATGGCGATACGATAAATACTTTGCGTCGTGCGGCATAGTCTACTGCCCCAGGAAATTCCCGATGCAGTGTTTCAAATATAGATTCAGACGCAATAAACATCATTGCGGATTCTGCTGTTTTCCCAGGGATAATATACTTGTCAGCGATTGCATCAATATGCTTGCGTACATCCAATTCAAATTGCTTGCGCGCGCCATCATCATTTGCGGCGGTCATGCGCGTATAACTTTCCAGTGGGAATTTACTGTCTATAACCATATCGCCCGGTGGATACGGCAGACGTATTATACAGTCTGGCCGCACCCCTGTATCCAATACAGTCTGAAACGAATATGTTTCTGGTGGCATAATATCGGCAACCAAATCCGCCAATTGTCGTTCGCCGAATGTGCCACGTGCCTGTTTGTTGCCCATCAGAATATTTTTAAAATTGGCAATATCTGCACTGATGTTTTTTAATTCAACCGCGTTCTGGGACAACATGCCCAGTCGTTCTGCCAATCGTTCACGCAGTCGGGCATTATCTTCGCGCAGGGACGATATATCAACCGTTGGCCGCCGCATCAGCACGGCAATTAATAAAATAATTATGATACCCAGCAATACAAAAATATAAGTTGTCATTTTCCAATCCTTTGCTAGAATCCATTATAAAAGGATTTATACATGTTGCAAATGAAACTTTGTGGCGATTTGGTGTTGCGTGAAAAATGTGAACCAATTACAGATATAACGCCAGATGTATTGGACATAATGGACGAAATGGTCGGCATGATGCGGGACCAGAACGGCGTTGGCCTGGCGGCGCCCCAGGTTGGCCAGTTAAAGCGATTCTTGGTCATGATGGATCCGGATACAGAAACGGTGTTCAAAATGATAAACCCAAAAATCATCACACGCAGCACGGATACATGCACCATGGAAGAAGGGTGTCTGTCTGTTCTGGGGCGCGATAATTTGCCGGTGTATGCAAATGTAACCCGGCCTGAATCGGTCGAAGTAGAATGGACGAATGAACATGGGGAAAACCTGCGCGCGCAAATGTCGGGCTTGCCGGCGCGTATTGTCCAGCATGAAACAGACCATCTGGATGGAATTTTGTTTATTGATTATCTGTCGCCGGTGCGCCGCGAAATGTTAATGCGCAAGGTAAGGAAACGCAAATGAAACTGGTACTGATGGGGACAAATGATTTTGTCGTGCCGATGTTTGACGCGATATTAAATGCCGGTCATGAAATTATGGCGGTGTTTACGCGTGCGCCGCGGCCCACTGGGCGCAAACATGTTCTGACCCCGTCGCCGGTACATAACTGGGCCAGTGAAAATAATTTACCTGTGTATACGAACATTTCTGATTATAATTTTTCGCCAGATATGGTTGTGGTTGTGTCATATGGTGTAATACTGCGCGATAATGTTTTAAATTCAGCGCCATGTATAAATATCCACCCCAGTGATTTGCCGAAATATCGCGGGCCATCACCAATTCGCAGTGCGATTTACAACGGGGATTTGGAATCTGCGGTATGCTTGATGCAAATAACGGCAGACATGGATGCTGGTGATGTTTATATGCGTCGTAAATTTAGCATCGGTGAAAACGATACAAACGCCGATGTTGAAAAAATTGTGTCCGAAATTGGTTCAGATATGTTGGTTAAATATCTGGAAAATCCGTCGGCATATAATGCCACACCACAAATTGGCACGCCGACATACACGCGTAAATTTACCGGTGCTGATGAAATAATCGACTGGCGTCGCACCCCGCATCAGATTCATAATCAAATTCGTGCGATTGGTGCCGGGCGTACAAAGATAAATGGCGCGGATGTAAAGATTCTGGACACACGGGTTGAAAATAACAGACTGGAAATCCTGCGCATCCAGCCGGCTGGTAAAAAACCGATGGATTGGCGCAGCTTTGTAAATGGTCTGCATGGTGCGGAAATAAAATTTGGAAAATAACCCAAGGAAATATATAATGTCAAATAAGAAAACACAACAATCGTATCCGCCACATTGGTGCAAATATTGCTATTATTACGGTGAATATAACGGATTTAATGCGTGCTTTAACATCCGGCTGTTGCGTCTGTTGTTAACAGGGCCAAAGATTGTTAAGTTTGACGAAACGTGTGAACGCTTTAAATATGCGAAAGAATATAAAAATCAAAAGACCAGATAGATTTATATGACGCGATATAAAATAACACTTGAATACGATGGGACAAATTTAATTGGCTGGCAGCAAAATCGCCAGGGTCCATCTGTTCAGTCGTTATTAATGGACGCGATTGAAAAATTCTGTGGCATTCGCCCTGATATTGTTGCCGCGGGGCGTACAGATGCGGGCGTCCATGCCATTGCGATGACGGCGCATTTTGATTTGTCGGATTGCCCAGACGCAAATACTGTTATGCGTGCGATGAATTTTTACCTGGCGAATTCACCAGTATCTGTTTTAGATTGCGAAATTGTTCCCAATGATTTTAACGCACGTTTTTCATGTGTTGCGCGTCATTATAAATATATCGTTTTAAATCGTGGTGCTGCGCCCGTGCTGGAAAAAAATCGTGTATGGTGGGTGCCGCGCAAGTTGAATCTGCGGGCCATGCGCCGCGCGGCCGAAAAACTGGTTGGGCATCATGACTTTACCAGTTTTCGCGCCACCCAGTGCCAGGCTAAAAGTCCAGAAAAAACACTGGATGTATGCAAAATCACGCGTCGTGGCGACAAAATAATTTTTGAATTTTCTGCGCGTTCGTTTTTGCATCACCAGGTTCGTAATATGGTTGGTACATTGGTTGAAATTGGACTGGGCAAGCCATATGATATCGATGAAATTTTTGCCGCGCATAATCGCAGCGCGGCGGGGCCAACTGCACCAGCGTCGGGGTTGTATTTTATTCGGGCGGATTATGCCACGGCCGCATAAGGTTTATATATTCGATGTGCCCAGATTCATAAATTACAAATCCGCCGCGCAAGATTTTATGATTACACCCGGCTGAATTTACATCAAAATATGAAACGATATAATCAATATCATTGTTGTTGCATAGATTTTCTATGTTATGCATCAGTGGTACAAATTTCTGAACATACGCCAGTGTAAAATTTTTTGTTTCATATATCCATATACCATTATTATGTTTGCGACGTCGATTTTGGGTACCGATATCTTCACCATTAAAATGTTTCCATGTATCAAATGTAAAATAGTGATTTGACGCGCGTGATTTATTAAAAGATAATTTACTGTCTGCTTCAACAAACGCAACCAATTCGTGGTCATGCGTTGCATAGAATATCGGGCGGGGCGTAATTGCAACAATTGTAATTCCAACAGAAACAAATACGATACACAAAATATAGTTTACCTTTATCCGCACTGGGCGCACAAATATCAAGCACAATATTCCAACGATAATAAAACTCAGTGCGATATTTGAAATATGTGGCAGTGCAACCGTTGCCCCAGGTATCGCTGCAATTTTCTGGGCAATCCCCAGTGTCCAATTATAAATATATTCTGCCGCATCCAGTGGTAATGTCCAACCAAACGTCGCACTGAAAATCCCAATCATTACCAGTGGCATAATTGCAACAGAAAACACCGGCAGTAAAATCAAATTTCCAACCAGCCCATAAATTGGCAGTTCGTAAAAATGTGCAACGACCAATGGTGCGGTAAATGCTGTTGCAACCACAGATGTCAGCACCGCAGTATATGTTAATTTTAATAATTTATTTTTCGGCATTTTTGGTTTTACATTGTTCCATAACCAAACCAGCCCGAATATTGCTGCAAACGATAACTGGAATCCAGGTTGCATAACATAGTGCGGGTTCATTAAAAATATTATGCAAAACGCGATACACACATTACGCATAGAAATTGCATTGCGACCAAATATGAATGCTGTGAACACTAATGTCGCCATCAAGAACGCGCGTACAGTTGCAACATCGCATCCCGACAGAAACAAGTAAAATAATAATCCAAACCATGCACACACCAGTGCAGGAATACGCGCAGGTATTCGCCGTGTTATTGGTGCGATTGAACGAAATATTAAATAAAACAGTGCGAATAACCACGAGGATACCAATGTTATATGAAATCCACTGATTGACCAAACGTGCCCGACACCAGTTGCGGTCCATATTGGCGAATCATTTTCTGGGACTGCATTTTTATACCCCAGAATTAATGCGTCCACCAGAAATGAATCTGCGATATTGTGCATACGATTACGAAATGCGTCAATATTGTTGCCGGGACCGTGTGTTATCACGTCATAGCTGTTTATGTATCCTGTGGCACTAATCCCATTAAAATAAGACCACCGTGCATAGTCGAATGTTTCGGGTGCGTCCATGCCGTTCGGACGGAACAGTCCAATTCGTGCATTTATTATATCGCCTATGTTTGGTGGTGTAATATCTGACCGGGCCGACACGCGGACCACCGCATGGCCGTTGCCCGCATGGATGTCCGCGGCATCTATGCGCATATAGATTCTGGATTTATCGGCGGTATAATCAATATGTTCAACCACGCCACTGATATCCAGATTGTGCATTTCGCATGGAATTTGCGGTGTGTTTATTATGTGCGTAAATACCGCGGCATAGCAAAAACCAAACACCAGCAAAGCAATCGAACGAACAGGCAAACGCGTGCGCAGAACGGAAAATACAGTGCCCAGAATCAGTCCAGCAATGCATATCGCCAGATTCGGTTCATTGGTTATGTTAAAATATATCCCAGCACCAAACGCCATTAAAAATGGCACCCACAAAAATAAATTAACTGATTGATTTTCCAATAAATCCTGCATACAAAAAATTATAGGAATTTATTTAATTGCGCTGCAATGAAAAATTTCGTATGATAAAAGCCCATAGGAACCAAAGGGGATATCTTATGGCGAAATATATATTCATAACCGGTGGGGTTGTATCCAGTTTAGGCAAGGGCGTCGCAGCGGCAAGTTGTGGCGCCCTTCTTCAATCGCGGGGATACAGCGTGCATGCGCGTAAATTTGATCCATATTTAAATATTGACCCAGGCACCATGTCGCCGTTCCAGCATGGCGAAGTATATGTTACAAATGATGGATTTGAAACAGATTTGGACCTGGGGTATTACGAACGATTTTTGGGGGTAAAATTATCGCGCAATGATTCTGTATCAGGTGGGCGGATTTATTGGGACGTTTTGAATGCCGAACGTCATGGGGACTATCTGGGGGCGACGGTGCAAATGATTCCGCACGTCAGTAATAAAATCAAAGAATACATTGCCACCCCAACCAATACAGATTTTGTCGTGTGTGAAATTGGCGGCACTGTTGGTGATATCGAAGGTAAAATATTCCTGGAATCAATACGCCAGTTTGCAAATGATGTCGGGCGCAAAAATGTTATGTTTGTTCATTTGACCCTGGCGCCGTATTTGGAAAAAAGCGGCGAATTAAAAACCAAGCCAACCCAAATGTCTGTGCGTGAATTGCTGGAAAAC
>JADINC010000065.1 GCA_017694255.1 Candidatus Enterousia avistercoris
CATGATTACTGGTGCCGCGCAGATGGACGGTGCTATCTTGGTTGTGGCGGCGACAGACGGCCCGATGCCACAGACACGTGAACACATTCTGTTGGCACGTCAGGTGGGTATTCCAAAAATCGTTGTTTATCTGAATAAATGCGATTTGGCAAATGACCCAGAATTGCTGGAATTGGTCGAAATGGAAATTCGTGAACTGTTGTCGGCGAATGATTTCGATGGTGAAAATGTGCCAATTATTCGTGGTTCTGCGGTTTCTGCACTGGAAGGCAAAAACGATGGTTTGGGCAAAGAATCAATTGACGCGTTGTTGAAAGCGTGTGATGAATATATCCCATTGCCAGAACGTCCAGTTGACAAGCCGTTCTTGATGCCAATCGAAGACGTGTTCTCTATTACCGGTCGTGGTACAGTGGTTACCGGTCGTATCGAAGCAGGTACGGTCAAGGTTGGTGATGAATGCGAAATCGTCGGTTTGCGTCCAACACAGAAAACAACAGTTACCGGTGTCGAAATGTTCCGCAAATTGCTGGATCAGGGTGAAGCCGGTGATAACGTAGGTTTGCTGTTGCGTGGTACAAAGAAAGAAGATGTAGAACGTGGTCAGATTATCTGCAAACCGGGTTCTATTACACCACACACAGAATTTGAAGCAGAAGTGTATATCTTGACGAAAGAAGAAGGCGGACGCCACACAGCGTTCTTTAGCAACTATCGTCCACAGTTCTACTTCAGCACAACAGACGTAACAGGTACAATTACACTGCCGGCTGATAAAGAAATGGTTCTGCCGGGTGATAACGTCCGTATCACAGTGCAACTGATTGCACCAATTGCTATGGACGAAGGCCGTCGCTTTGCTATCCGTGAAGGCGGACGTACAGTAGGCGCAGGCGTTGTATCAAAAATCATTAAATAATTAAAAACAAACGGGTCGGTGTATCTGGATAAAAAACGCCAGAGATTACCGACCCGGAATAACGAGATAAGGAAAACGAACAAATGGTACCAGCATCTAAAATTCGCATTAAATTGACGGCATTTGACCACAGGGTGTTAATGGAATCTGTGGATGAAATTGTCAAAACTGCAAAGCGCACAGGCGCGGATGTAGTTGGACCCGTTCGCTTGCCGACATTGATTAAAAAATTTACAGTTAACCGTTCGCCACACGTTGATAAAAAATCGCGTGAACAGTTCGAAATTCGCAATCACAAGGCAGTTGTTGATATTGTTAATCCAACCCCTCAGACAGTAGATGCGCTGATGAAGTTGGATTTGGCGTCTGGTGTAGATGTAAAAATTAAATTGTAATAATGTTTGTGTTGGATGTTAGACAATGGTGTGTACGATGTCCAACCTACTGACAGAAGAAAAGGCAAAATAAAATGAAACGTAGCGGATTAATAACAACAAAAATAGGTATGACACGTTTATATGACGATGGCGGGGTGGCACATCCTGTGACTGTTTTGGCAGTTGGGGATTGCACTGTTATCGGTAATCGTACAATGGACAAGAACGGATATGTCGCAAATGTTCTGGGAATGCGCGAAGCTAAGGCGAAACATGTCGCAAAACCACAGGCGGTTGCTGCAGAAAAAGCGGGTGTAAAACCATATCGCAAGGTTGTTGAATTCCGTGTGTCTGATGATTGTGTTATTCCGGTTGGAACACAGTTGTCCGCCGCGCATTTTATTGCCGGTCAATTTGTCGATGTCCAGGCGACCAGCAAAGGTAAAGGGTTCCAGGGCGCTATGAAACGCCATAACTTTGGCGGTAAGGAAGCGTCGCATGGTGTTTTAAAGGCGCATCGTTCCATTGGTGGTACGGGTATGCGTGAATGGCCAGGACGTGTTCTGAAAGGTAAAAAAATGGCGGGACAAATGGGTAATGAAACCGTGACCGTTCAGAACTTGAAAGTATTCGGCGTGGACGAAGCAGAAAACTTGATATTTGTAGAAGGCGCAGTTCCGGGCGCAAATGGCACTTTTGTTTTGGTTGCAGATGCAATCAAGAAAGAACAGGCTGATTTGCCAGTGCCAACAAAAATGGCAGCAACGGAACCAGCGGCACAGCCCGAAACAGAAACTGTTGCGGAATAATAATGGCGACAGAACAGCAAGGTGAAAAAAATGCAAGTAGATGTTATAAATTTTGATGGAAAATCGGTCGGCAAAGTTGATTTAGCAGACCAGATATTTGGGGTTGAACCACGTGCGGATATTTTGCATCGTGTTGTTACGTGGCAACGCGCAAAATCGCGTGCAGGAACACATGCCGTTAAAACGGTTTCTGATGTCGCAGGCAGTGGCAAGAAAGCGTTCAAGCAAAAGAAAACAGGTAATGCACGTCAAGGTGAAAAGTACAATGTTCACATGCGTGGTGGTGGCGTTGTTCATGGGCCAGTTGTTCGTGATCATGCCATTGATTTGCCAAAGAAAATTCGCAGTCTGGGGCTGAAGATGGCATTGTCGTCCAAGGTCAAAGAAGGTAATTTGGTGGTTATTGATTCTGAAAAATTATCTGCGGCAAAAACAGGCGCGTTTGCAAAGCAACTGAAAAAGTTGAATTTGAATTCTGCGTTGTTTGTTGGGGCGGATTCTTTGGATGAAAATTTCCGTAAGTCTGCAGCGAATATTGCAAATGTTGATGCATTACCCACAATTGGTTTGAATGTTTTGGATATACTGAAACATGATAAACTGGTATTGACAGCAGATGCAGTCAAAGCGGTGGAAGCTAGATTGGCTTGAAATATGAACTGGCATGATTAAAAGGTGAAATAAAATGGCAGAAAAGAAAGTTAGTTCAGAGAAAAAAATCGTTGCGACTGCGGGTATTTATGATATACTGCGTCGCCCGATAATCTCGGAAAAGGCAGCAAAACTGTCCGAGGCGAATGGTGTCGCGTTCGAGGTTGCCGCAAATGCAACCAAAGAAGATGTTGCCCGTGCTATCCAGGCAATTTACAATGTGAAGCCAACCAAAGTAAACATTGTTGTTGTCAAAGGTAAAGTTAAAACTTTCCGTGGGCGTGGTATGGGAAAGCAGCGGACTGTGAAAAAAGCATATGTGTCTTTGCCGGCAGATGCAAAGTTGGATTTATCGGCAAACATATAATAAATAACAAACGTCCCAGGGCAGAGAACCCGAATATTAGGATGTTAGTGTTCTGGGGATAAACAAAGGTAAGAAAAAAATGGCATTAAAGCATTACAAGCCAACAACAGCAGGTACACGCGGGTTGACCCAGGTTGATCGCAGTGAATTGCATCGTGGTGCACCAGAAAAGTCGCTGACGGTTGGTTTAAAGTCCAAAGGTGGACGTAATAATTTTGGTCATGTGACCGTTATGCACCAGGGTGGTGGACATAAACGTAAATATCGTTTAACCGATTTTGCGCGCAAGAAAAAAGGTGTCCCAGCGACAGTTGTGCGTTTGGAATATGATCCGAACCGTACCGCTTTTATTGCACTGATTGAATATACAGATGGTGCGCGTTCTTATATTTTGGCACCACGTGATTTGAAAGTTGGCGATGTTGTTATTTCTGGTGATCGTGAAGATATTAAACCAGGTAATGCAATGCCGTTGAAAAATATGCCAATTGGTACAATTGTACATAATGTAGAATTGAAACCTGGCGCCGGTGGTCAGTTGGCCCGCAGTGCAGGTTGCTATGCGCAATTGATGGGTAAGGATGGTGTTTATGCCCAGATTAAAATGAACAGTGGTGAACTGCGCAAGGTTCATTCTGATTGTGTTGCAACAGTTGGCAGTGTTTCTAATCCGGACCAGCGTAATGTTAACCTGGGCAAAGCGGGACGTGCGCGTTGGTTGGGAATTCGGCCATCTGTTCGCGGTATGGCGATGAATCCGGTTGATCACCCAATGGGTGGTGGTAATGGTCATTCCAAGGGGCATGAACCGGTATCACGCACAGGTATCCCGGCCAAGGGTTATCGCACCCGCAGCAATAAACGTACTGCAAAGATGATTATCCGCAGCAGACATTTGGCAAAGAAAAAATAAAAAAACGGAGTGATTAGATGTCTCGTTCAGTATGGAAAGGTCCTTATGTTCATCCGTCTATTCTGAAAAAAGTTGCGGCGGCGAACGAAAAAAATGATCACAAGCCAATCAAAACATGGTCGCGCGGCAGTACTATTGTGCCGTCTATGGTTGGGTTGACTTTTGAAGTTCACAATGGAAACAAATTTATTCCGGTGTCAATCGTCGAAGATATGATTGGACATAAACTGGGTGAATTTGCGCCGACACGCACGTTCAAAGGGCATGCGGCGAATAAAAAGGCAGCAAAATAATAAAATATAAGGTAAACAGTTATGGCAACGACAAGATATGGTATCAAAGATAATCAAGTTCGTGCGTTCAATAAAATGATACGCATCAGCCACCAGAAATTAAATCTGGTTTGTGATATGGTGCGTGGATTGCCAGTTGCACGTGCAATTGATGTCTTGAAATTTTCAAAAAAGCGCGTGGCAGGTGAAGTTTTAAAAACTTTGATGTCGGCGGTTGCAAATGCGGAACATAACAAAAACTTGCCTGCGGACAGTTTGTTCGTCAAAGAAATTTGGTGTGGCAAGGCATTGACAATGAAACGCATTATGCCGGGACCACGTGGCAGTGCGCGTCCGATTTTAAAACCGTTTTCTAATTTGACAATTGTTTTGGAATCAGGTGTTGCGCCAGCTAAGAAAACAACGAAAAACGCAAAAACAACAAAAGAAAAAGCAAAATAATAAAAATGGCAAGTGGTATGGATTAGGTTCCTGAATAAAGCTGGCGGGCTTCAAGAACACTTGCCAAGGAAACATATAAGGAAAAATAAAATGGGACAGAAAGTATCACCAATCTCATTGCGCGAATTTATTAACAAAATTACCGATTCGCGTTGGATAGCTGGTAAAAAAGACTATGCAAATTTGCTGGCCGAGGATATTAAAATTCGCAACTTTATTGAAAAAAAGTTGAAAAAAGCGGGCTTGGCCAAGGTTGTTATTGAACGCTTTGCTAAAAAGGTTGTGGTTACAATTCATACATCGCGTCCGGGTATGATTATTGGTAAAAATGGTGCAGATATCGAAGCGTTGCGTAATGATATCAAAAAATTGGTAAAAAATGACCAGGTCGTTGTGAATATTTATGAAGTGCGTCGGCCTGATTTGAATGCGCAATTGGTTGCACAAAATATTGCACAGCAAATCGAAGGTCGTGTTTCTTTTAAACGTGCAATGAAAAAAGCCGTTCAAAATGCACAGAAAGCGGGTGCCCAGGGTATCAAGGTTATGTGTTCAGGGCGTTTGAATGGTGCAGAAATCGCGCGCAGCGAACAAATCCGCGAAGGACGTATTCCATTGCATACTTTGCGTGCCGATATTGACTATGCGTCAATCCAGGCAAAAACAACATACGGTGTTATTGGTGTAAAGGTTTGGATTTACACTGGTGATGTCGTTAATAAAGAAAAGCTGGCGTCAGAAATGGCACGTCCAACAGAATACGCCGGCAGCAGCGAAAGAAAGAGCAAATAATTTTTGATGGTTATCTATATGGTGCCAAAAAAATCAAAAATTAAACACTGAAATTAAAAGGTTGTTATTATGTTAATGCCAAATAAAACAAAATTTCGCAAACAGCACAAAGGCCGCATTCATGGCGTAGCCAAAGGTGGTAGCGAATTAGCATTCGGATCTTTTGGTCTGAAAGCGTTAAGCCCAGAACGCGTTACCGCGCGTCAAATCGAAGCAGCACGTCGCGCGATTACACGTCATATGCGTCGTATGGGTAAGTTATGGATTCGTGTATTCCCGGATGTGCCGGTTACCAAGAAACCAGCCGAAGTCCGTATGGGTAAAGGTAAAGGTGCGGTTGAATACTGGATTTGCCGTGTAAAGCCTGGTCGTATTTTGTTCGAACTGGATGGTGTAAAACCAGAAGTTGCATATGAAGCGTTCGCGTTGGCGGCGGCAAAATTGCCGGTGAAAACCAAAGTTGTTGAACGTAAAATTAATTAATATAACCTGGATTGGGGCAAAAGGTGGAAACCATGGCAGAAAAAAAATTGGAAAAAGAAGCTTTGACGACGGATGCATTGCAGAGCAAGTTGGAAAACTTGAAAAAAGATCAGTATAATCAACGCCTGCAACATGCCGCAGGGCAGATGGCGAAAACACATGTTATTCGTCAGACACGTCGTGAAATTGCACGTGTAAAAACACAGATACGTGCAAATAAAAAGGGTGAAAAATAAAAATTGCCGATTTTTGTTGAGATTTCTAAATTTTTAGATATCATATGCCGAAGTCGGGTTAATAAAAGTGCAGATTAACTGGTGTAGATTGTTAAAATCTGGGGACTGGTTGGTCTGGGTGAAAAACAATGTAAGGGAATAATAGTTATGCCAAGACGTATACTGCAAGGAACGGTTAAAAGTACAGCAAATGACAAGACGGTTGTTGTCGAAGTGGAACGCCGCTTTCGTCATCCGTTGTATGGTAAATTCGTAAAGCAGAATAAAAAATACAAGGCGCACGATGAAAACAATGAATATAAAGTTGGGGACATCGTTGCAATCGAAGAACATCGTCCGATTTCCAAGACAAAAACTTGGGTCGTAAAGGGGCGCGTTGGTGTGTCCAAGGACGAAAATGTCGAGGTCGCAGACTGAGATATTAAATCACAACAGGGTCTTTGAGGTCTGGGGGCGTTTTTTTGTACAAGCGCTGTGGACAGTCGGAACCTGGAATGAACAAAGCAGCGGGGGATGGCCCTGGATGCAGGAAAAAGGTGAATAGTTATGATACAAAATGAAACAGTTATGACGGTCGCTGATAACTCGGGTGCACGCAAGGCAATGTGCATCAAGGTTTTGGGTGGTTCGCATCGTCGCTATGCAACGGTGGGCGATAAAATCGTCGTTGCTATTAAGGAAGCAATTCCACGCGGCAAAGTGCAAAAAGGTACAGTGCAACGTGCAATTATCGTTCGTACGAAATTTCCGGTAAAACGTCCGGATGGATCAATTATTCGTTTTGATGATAATGCGGTTGTGCTGATTAATAAAAACAATTTCGAACCAATTGGTACGCGTATCTTTGGGCCAATCGCCCGTGAAGTTCGTCGCAAATATGATGTTCAGAAAATTGTTTCTTTGGCGCCAGAGGTTATATAATAACGGGCATTGCAACAGACAAAGGATTATGAAATGAAAATCAAAAAAGGCGATGAAGTCATAGTTATTTCGGGAAAATTCAAGGGCGTAAAAGGCAAAGTGCTGGAAGCACGCCCAGCGGAATCCCGTGTTGTTGTCGAAGGTGTTAACCGCCATAAATGGCATGTGAAACCAACCCAGGAACAGCCAGGGCATATCGTTGATCGCGAAGCACCAGTGCATGTTTCTAATGTTGCGTTGGTCGATCCGAAATCTAAAAAGGCCACGCGTGTCGGTTATAAAATCCAAGGCGATAAAAAAGTTCGCATTGCAAAAAAATCTGGTGCGGAAATATAATTGGTAAATCCGTTCCCGCTGTTACGGGGACATAAAGTTAAGGAATAAAAAATGCAAAGCAGATTGCGTGAAATTTATGAAAAACAGATTGTTCCGGAATTGATTAAAGAATTCGGGTATACAAATCCGATGCAGGTTCCGAAATTGTCAAAAATTGTTTTGAATATGGGTGTCGGTGAAGCGGTTTCTGATAAAAAGAAGTTGGATGCCGCCGTGGCAGATTTGACGGCGATTGCCGCACAGAAGTCTGTTGTTACACGGGCA
>JADINC010000066.1 GCA_017694255.1 Candidatus Enterousia avistercoris
ACAGACCGTTACACATGTTGATGCCACATCCATCGGATCCAGGATAACCGTTAATCCATTTGACAATTTATGCAATTGTGGTTCAAATTTCATTGTGCATTCTCCTTTTTGAATAACAGACAGCAATCGCCATATGAAAAAAATCGATACTTTTCCGATACGGCGTGCGCGTATGCATTCTTCATTTCATCCAGTCCCGCAAACGCCGACACCAACATAAACAATGTTGATTTAGGCAAATGAAAATTCGTCAGCAATATGTCAACCGCACCAAACTTATATCCCGGCGTGATGAAAATATCCGTACTGCGACAAATTGGTGCAACCCGCGCAAACCGTTCGCCATCCGGGCGCGCACGGTTGTCCATTGCCGCACTTTCCAGTGTACGCATGGATGTTGTGCCAACCGCAATTACACGCGACGCATTATTTATTATATCGGCCTGGGCCGGGGTGATACAGCACCATTCACTGTGCATTTTATGTTCGTTCAAATTTTCTGTTTTTACCGGCATCCATGTACCCGCACCAACATGCAATGTAATCTTTACAATTTTTGCGCCACGACGTTCGATTTCATCCATCAATTCGGGTGTAAAGTGCAACCCTGCCGTTGGTGCCGCCATCGACCCCAGTGGGTCGGCATATACAGTTTGATAACGTTCACGATCTGCGGTTTCGGCGTCGCGCTTCATATACGGGGGCAACGGCATTTTGCCGACCACATCCAAAACCGCAAACAAATTTTCGCAATTAAATTCCAATTTCAACCCACTGTCGTCTTTTTTATCCAGAACACGCGCACGCGTACCGTCGTCCAGCGTCAATATTTCGCCAATTGGGATTTTATTAAATTTCTTGCACAGTCCCCACCATACTTTGTCATTTTCCGCCGTGTGCAGTGTTATTTCATGCCCCGATGCATTAAAGCGCGCCGGTATCACACGCGAATTATTAAAAACAACCACATCGCCGGGACGCAGATAATCCACAAAATCACGGATATGTTTATCCATAATATCCGGCCCCTTTACAACCAACATACGGGATGCATCGCGTTGTTGCAATGGGTGCGACGCGATTAATTCCGGCGGTAATTCGAAATCAAAATCAGATGTGTGTAATTGTTGCATTGGATTTTATTTTTTGCATTCTGATTGTATTACGGGATAACAATAGCACACCAAAAATAAAAGTGAATAAAAATATTATTATAGAAAAACCGCCCATTTGGGCGGTTAGTTTTACGATAATAAAATTTATTTTTTCCAAAACGCGAATCCGCTGCGGCGTTCAGATTTTTCAGTACGCTGTTTGCGATCTTCGATTGCACGGCGACGTTCTGCACGGCGTTCCTGGAAACGACGGGCCGATTCTTCGTCGCGTTGGATTAATTTCAATGTGGTAACAGACAGTTTATCATTCCGAACTTCTTCTTCAAATTCTACAATATCGTTTTCGTTCAAGAATCTAATACCAGCCGCCTTTAACGCACTGGAATGAACGAATACATCGTCTGTATTACCGTTTTCGTTCGGTGTATCCGGCGTTATAAAACCAAAACATTTTTTACCATTGTACCATTTTACTTTACCTTGACGCATAATGTACCTTCCTTTCTTATGCTTGTTATGGTTCCCATAAAAACACGGGTACCTGGATATAATTGTTGCGAATAAATAACACGAAAGCAAGAAAAAACGCCCCGATGTATCTGGTTTAAAATCCCATGCGGCATCGGGGCGGTTTTGACATTATTTTTTATAGTACCGCTGGACTTCGGTCATTACAAAATTAAACAATTTACCCGCCATTGTGTCTGATGGTACGTTCCAGTCGCGCTGAACATACGGCATCGCCGCAACCAGAATAAACCGTGCCATAAAATGAAAGATTTCATTTTGCTGGGCCTGGGACAATTCGGCAGGCGCATCAGTAATACGAAAGACTTCGTTTTCAATCGCGTCGTCCAGTTTAGATGATATGATATCCAAAATCTTTTGTGGATAGTACAATTTGCACGGTTTTGGGAACCCGTCAAACATCGATACCCCATTACCTTGGCTGTACAAGATATTCCATCCGACACGATCAAACAAATCTTCCAGACATTGACATATCATCTGGTTATATTCTTTGACGCCTTGTTCATGTTCTTTGGCCCCCTGGGCCACGTTTTTGGCCGCATCTTTGACCCGGCGTTTGTTTTCTGTACGACGGGCAACCTCGTAATTTCCATGTGTTTGACGTTCAAATTCAAAAAACGTGCGAACCTGGCATATTATTTCCATTGGAACGACATGGCCATCTTTGCCAATATCGATAACCAGTTTCGCATCACGATAGTTGCGCGGATTTTTCATATCATAGAAATTATCACGCACAGACAAAATGCGGTTTGGCATCATTTCACGAACGCGTTCGATAAATGTTCGTGCCTGGGGGACCAGGTCAAACAAGCATTTAACACGCCATACGTCTTGCAGACGCATACGTGGTGGCGATACTTTATCCAATGCGCGCACTAAATCAACCGCAATTTTTTCGTGTCCAGAACCAATTATCGACAACACAGTTTCCGCAGGTCTGGAAATATATTTTTCGGTTAACTTTACACGAATTTTATCCGCAATAGCACGGGCGGACGCTTCGCGTTCGTGCGATGCAATTACACGATAAACGGTTGCGACAACATCTTCAACATATGCGTCATAGTATTTTCCAGTTATCTTATCCAGTGCACGATTTACCTTTTTTTGTGCACCAACAATAACTGTTACAATCGATGATACAGCCAATTCGATTTTGTGCCCCGCGCCACTGGTAAAGAACTGGTTCCGCATGGGGTCTGCATCCAGACGGTGATGCACAATATATGGCGACAACGGATTTATGTCTGACAGTTTTATTGGTTCGTCAATTGCGCTGTCGGTGGCATAGTCATAACGCATAACCGGGGCCTTTGGCGCACCGAAACATTTGCCCAAGAAATAGAACACTTCACGGAACCACGTAAAACCATCGCTGTATAATTCAGACAAATATTTGGCCGCTTCGTCATTTATACGTCCAGATTCACGCGCCCGTTCTATTGCAATCTGGTTTTTTCTGTCATTTTCAGCGGTTAAATCGACGGCGCGCCCGCCAGAATAATTTTCATCCATAGCATATCCCCCATATACTATTTCATTATTGGAAACAATATAACATCACGCAGTGTCGGTGCATCGGCAATAATGGAAAAGAATCTGTCAATTCCCAATCCCAATCCAGAAATCGGTGGCATACCATGTTCCATCGCGCGCAAGAAATCTTCGTCAACATTAAACGCTTCGTCGTCACCGGCCGCCTTGTTTTTCGCCTGTTGTTCGAATGCGGCGCGTTGGACAATTGGGTCAACTAATTCTGAATACGCCTTGATCAATTCGGCGCCACAGACAATTAATTGGAATATATCAATGCGACGATTGTCTGTGTCATTACGACGTGCCAATGGGATTAAATATGCCGGATAATTATATACTATTGTCGGCTGGATAATCTGGTCGCGCAATTTATGCTTGAACACAAAATCAACAATTGCCGGCACAGATTTTAACGGTTCCAGTTCATCGGCACTGAACATCTTTTGTGCGACCAACTGCTTTTTCAATGCGTCCGTATCAGAAAATTCCAATATATCCACCCCCAGCAATTCATTCATACGGGCGATGTAGTCGATTTCTTCATACTTACTGAAATCCAGTTTTGTACCCTGGTATTCAATTTGCAATGTACCGCGTAAATCCATTATTAACTTTTGAATCATATCCCACGAGAATTTGATATTATCGCGATAATTCCAATACGCCGCATACCATTCCAGCATGGTGAATTCTTGCAGATGCATGGCATCCATGCCTTCATTACGGAAATTCTTGCCCAGTTCATATACACGGTCAAAACCGGCGGCAATTGTTTGCTTTAAAAACAATTCTGGGGCAATACGCAGATAAAAGTCCGCATCCAGTGCATTATGATGCGTGATAAATGGACGCGCGGCCGCGCCACTGGCGACAACCTGCATGATGGGGGTTTCAACCTCTATAAATCCATTTGCGTTTAAATATTCACGTATCAAGCGCAACATTTTAAACCGCATTTTCATTGTATGGCGTGTATCTTCGTTTGAAATAATGTCCAGATAACGTTGACGATAACGCGTTTCCATATCGGTCAGCCCGTGGAATTTTTCCGGCAGTGGGCGCAGTGCCTTGGACAATATTTCATATTTTGCGACGCGTACAGTTAATTCGCCCGCAGTTGTGTGATACAGTTCACCATCGATACCGATAAAATCCCCCAGGTCAACATTCGCCTTCATAAATCTATATTGTTCTTCGCCCAGTTCTTCGCGGGACATAGAAAACTGGATTTCGCCATCAACGTCGTAAATCCGCCCAAACATCAATTTGCCCAGCCAACGCAACGCCGTCACACGCCCCGCCAAACGTACATGCGCACCATCCGCCAAATCGCGTGCCGCCATGATTGTGTGTGTACGGTCGTATTTATCTTTCCATACTACACCATCGCGCGCACGAATATTTTCAGCCTTTTGCAGACGGGCCTGTAATTCATTTGTCGATATTTTTGTTGCGTTATTTGCATTTTCTGACATTTCATATCCCTTTTTGGCGAAAAGATTAAAAAAACGGACGCCATGCAGTGCGTCCGTCAAATTCGTGATGGTCGCACCGTATTAAATTAAAACCGCTTTAATGTTTCGCATAAATAACCCCGTATTTCAGTATGTTCGACCAGTTGCCAGTTATTATTTACTGAAAAAATCAAAAAGTAAAGAAATATTTGCAATGCCGCAACATATAGCATCCACCAGATATAAAAACTGCATACGATTAGTTAAAACAATCTGTTGATGATTTGAAAAAACAGAATACTAAAAAGTAAAAACAAAAATAATTCTTTATATTATAACATCATAGTATTAATACCAATTCGAAGAATATTTTGCTACTTCGCCTATTGCTTTATTTGTTATACATTTATCTGCACAATTTGACATGCATGTTGATTCATTGGTGTATGAAGCATAAAAAACCCAATCTGACACTGCGGGGGATATCATTTTACACCAACAGTTCCAGTTCCAACCATCATTCCCAACAATACACAAAATACTGTAATTTTTTTCATTTATTCCCCCGCGTTTGCCGAAAACAAACCACCGTTTAGATTCGGCATAAAACGAAAGGAAAAAATCGCGGAAATCTGGGGATTTTGATAATTAAAAATGCCGAAAAAAAAACGGTGGTTTTTTTTCGGCATGAAATTTGATTAAATTTTATTGAAAATTCAAAACCTTTGCAATGGATTTTTTACTGCATTAATGTCTGGGTTACAAACGATCCCAATGTCCCCAAAGACGACATTCCACCACCCCCACTGGTCAGCCCGCCAACCGCCTGGACAATTGACCCCGTGCTGGTCGATTGACCCAAATTAGAAACCGTATCAACCAAAAATTCTTGCCACATTGCGCGCTTTTTCGCATTTAATTTAGAATTAGAACATTGTTCTATCTTGGTCATTAAACGCGACGCCATTTTCAATTCATCGGCGGTATAGTCAGCCTCTGAAAACGTGACCAGATTAAATATATCATATATATCAGAAACCGTTTTTTTATCAGCACAACTCAGCGACCCATCCTCGCAATAAGTTGCAAGTCCGACTTTTGGGAACCCTTCCCACACCATGCCGACATTTGCCCCACCAGAAAAATGATCATAGCAAATCTCTTCTTCCATTTCTGTCCCGGCCGCCAACTGAACCGCCGCACGATACCCACCATTTGCCGCCGGACATGGCCGCCGCCCCAAACGACGCTGAACTTCATCGGCACTCATCACACCTGTTTTTGCCCATTCTTTGATAATATTATCAACAAAAGTTATTTCCTGGTTGCTGGGAATGCATTCTGCCGTCAACTGTTTTTGTTTTTGATTTAATTGCTGAACATTACTAATCAGCCCCAAAACCGTGGGAACCAAACTGGTCGCATTGGCATCAGAACTGGTTTCTGTGGGTGCAACAGTTTCCGCCTTGGTAATAGTCAACGCCCCTGCCGGCACATTCACCAGACACACACATGCGCAAAAAAACATCAGAAAAAACTGTCTCATCTCTCTTCCCGCCTATTATAGCACAAAAAAATATCATAATAAATATAAAAATTGCTTTTTGTTGTTTATCGCGCTACACTGTGGCCGTGCAAAAAGACAAACGTAATTTTATTATATTTTCCAAGCACCAGCGCCTGAAACGCCTGTGGCAGTTTTTCTTTACTGGTTGGGGGTTGGTTATGGTTGCGGCGCTGATTGCCGGTTCGCTGTTCACGCGTCAATTATTATGGACGCCAATATCTGCGATAAACATGACAGATATTGTCAGTAATCAATTCAAAATGTCTAATGCATATTTTGCCGGAACCGATACAAATGGCGAACCATTTAAAATGCATGCGCGCAGTGGTCGCCAAGAATACGATAATCCCGACATTATCTTGCTGGACGCTGTATCCGGCACAATAAACCGCGTATCTGGTAATGAAAAAATAACCGACGACATTGTTGCAAATGCGGGCCGATATAATCGGCGCACACGCACAATAACATTAATTGGCGATGTACGCGTTGATTCCAGCAATGGCGACAAAGTACGAACCGAAGAATTGGTGATAAAATTATGAAACAATCAGTACTCAGAATTCAGCACTTGTCCAAATCATATGGCAAACGTATGGTCATCAAAGACATTTCGATGGAGGCGCACCAAGGCGAATCGGTCGGTCTGTTGGGACCAAATGGCGCCGGGAAAACAACGGCATTCTATTGCATCACGGGCCAGCTTAGTGCGACTGGGGGACAAATATTCTTAAATTCCCAGGACATAACCCATCTGCCGTTTTACCAGCGGGCACGCCTGCATATCGGGTACCTGCCCCAGGAAAACAGTGTTTTCCGTGGATTAACCGTTGAACAAAATATCATGGCAATACTGGAAGTTGTCGAACCCAGCAAAAAAAAGCGCAAAAAAAAGCTGGATGCATTACTGGATGAATTTTCAATATCATCCCTGCGACGCAGTCCTGCGACCGCGTTGTCGGGTGGCGAACGTCGACGCGTTGAAATTGCGCGCGCACTGGCCAACGATCCAAAATTTATATTACTGGACGAACCATTTGCCGGCATAGACCCAATCGCCGTTAACGAAATCCGCAGTTTGGTATCACAACTAAAAAATCGCGGTCTGGGGGTTATTATCACAGACCATAATGTACGCGAAACATTAGGCATCACAGATCGCAGCTATGTATTACACGATGGGAAAATCTTAAAACATGGAACCACCGCCGAAATCGTCCAAGATGAAATGGTAAAGAAAGTATATCTGGGCGAAGATTTTGTTATGTAATATGCGCAATATTTTCAACTAAAAAAAACACCCCAAAGGGGCGTTTTTTAACATTATCCAACCAGCTTTTGCCATATTGTTTTCTTTTTCGGCGGAATTCTTTTGCGTTTCCGCCGTGGCGCATTCATTGTTGTTTTACGCGCATCTATATGCTGGGCATTTTTGCGTTTTGCATCTGTCGATGGCGCATATGCCCCCAAAACATCATCTGTTTTATTTTGTTCTGGTGCGACACGCTGGATTGAATATTGGTCTATATTCATCAAACTGTCATCACCAATGATAACGATTTCTGTTTCAAATTCAGCCTCCATCGCGGCCAGTTCTGCACGTTTATTATTCAACAAATAAATCGCGATATCTGTTGGCACAGTCATGATAATTTTCTGGGCGCTTTTCGCCAACAGTTTTTCTTGCAAATGCCGGAACAGAATAATTGACGCCGTCTGGATAGACGGGACCACCCCCGCCCCCATACAATGCGGACACTGGACATAGGACGATTCCATAAAACTGCTGCGCAGACGTTGACGCGACAACATCAACACACCAAAGTTGTTGATTTTCGCCACCTGGGTCCGGGCACGATCGCGCTTCATGACTTCACGCATTTTCATTTCCAGTTTGCGATTATTCTTTTCTTCTTCCATATCAATAAAGTCAATCGCAATAATCCCCGCCAAATCACGCAACCGCAATTGCAACGCGATTTCTTCGGCGGCCTCTAAATTAGTATTCAGTGCCGTTTGTTCAATATCTTTTTCCTTGATTGCGCGCGATGAATTAACATCGATTGTAACCATGGCTTCGGTCTGATTGATAACCAACGATCCACCAGACGGCAATTGAACATATGGCCCGTGCATACCTTCCAGTTGTTTTTCAACCCCAGCCTTGACCATCAGTGGCACCGCAGGGTCGCGATATTGCACCAGCTGTTTACGCGGCGCCCGACCGTACATTTGCTGGAAATACTGTTTTGCCGCATCATATGCCTCTTCGCCCTGGATAATCAGAACATCATCCTTGTCCGCCAAGAAGTCCCGCACAACACGGCGCAATAATGAATCTTCGGTATGAATTGTAACTGGCGCGACCGATTCTAACGTTGTTTTACGAATTTCATTCCACAAATTAACCAAATAATCATAATCTTTGGCAATATCAACCGCCGTGGCCCCAAATGCCGCCGTTCGCAGAACGACCGTCATACCTTTGGGAATTTTCAAATCGTGTAATATTTCACGCAAACGCGCACGTTCAGCCTTGTCAGATATTTTCTTGGAAATACCATAACTGTTTCGTTTGCGCGAATTCGGCATTAAAACGGCAAATCGACCAGCCAATGACAAATACGTCGTCATTGACGCACCCTTTTGTCCACGTTCTTCTTTGACCCCCTGGACCAGCAATATTTGCTTTGGCTTTATAACATCCTGGATTTTAAATTCCCGTGCACGCTTGGCAAATTCTTTGTTATCTTCACCTGCGCTGTGATCATCGTATTCTGCGACTTCGTCATTTTCATCATCTGGATCATCGTCATCGTCAATGATATTAGCGTGTGCCAATTCCAGCAATTTCTTTTTCTGTTCTGGGGTCACCTGGTAATAATCCGGATGAATTTCCGAAAACGGCAAGAACCCGTTTTTCCCGGATCCATAATCAATAAATGCCGCCTGCAAGGAAGGTTCGACGCGAATAACCTTGGCCAGATAAATATTTCCTTTTATCTGGGGTTTCGTTGTTGTTTCAACGTCAAAATCAGAAACCCGATTGGTTGCGGTATCCACCACCACCACGCGTGTTTCTTCTGGGTGGACTGCGTCCACATAAATCTTCTTTGACATCTAGTAATCCTTTTGTTTTATACGCATATAAAATGGCCCCGGCCCGTCCCCGTGGGGCGTCTGTGCCCATGCCAAGGGAATACACAACGATAACCAACAGTGCAATTCGAACCCAAAAAAACAGTGATAATAAAAACACCTATATTAACCCCATTGTTATATGCACCTACCCAGCATATCATGCCAACATATAAAATGGCAAGGCATTTATTTTTTTCTGTGGCGAATATTTTTTATTTTATCTGGGATTTGTGGAATTTTTTCTTTTGCCTCGTTTAACCAGCGTTTCATCCGCACCCGCAGCCAGTTTTCATACACAAAGAACAATCCCCCCACCCCAATTAATGGCAATACATAGTAAATTATTCTGTACGCCAACAATGCGCCAAAAATATCCGCCTTGTCCACGGTATCAGGCAACGCCAGCAAGAAAATACTTTCAAAAACCCCTATTCCCCCTGGGACCTGGCTAAAAACCCCGGTTGCCTGGGCAATAACGAACAATCCGATATACGTTCCAAATGGGATTTGTACAAACGGCAACAAACAGAAATACAACACCAATCCCGCCAAGAAACTATCCGCCGCCCCCAGCAACATTTGCAGCATCGCGGTCCCTGTTGTCGGAACACTAAATTTTATTTTTCCAATTTTTATGCTTTTGCGCTGGAAAAATACAGTGGTTGCAAAATACGCCAAAACAGCCGCACTGCATATTATAAACAGCGTATTTACACCAATACTGGCCCCAACCGACCGATCCAGTAATTCTGACGGGACCAGACAATAACCCAAAATTAATATAGCCGAACAACCCAGAAAAAACGTAAAACCAGAAAAAGTTATCATTTTTACAATATCGCCACCACTGATACGCCACCGCGTATACAGCCGATACCGAATTGCCCCACCACTGACGACCGCGTTTCCCGCATTATTGCTGATTGCAAAGCCCAGCATCCCCGCCAGCATCCATTTCCACCACGACACCCGCGCGCCGACATAGCGCAACGCCAAATAGTCATACAGCGACAACGCCAAATACCCGGCAAAACATGCCACACATGCCACCACTAAATTTTCAAACGGTATCGCTAAAATTGCATGAACAATATCCATAAAACTATATTCACGCAACTGCCACCACAGCATTCCAGCCGCCAGAACAAAAAAGAAAATGCCTGAATAACTAACTAATTTTTTGAACAGGCGTTTCGCCTTGACTGACATAAAAATCCTTTTTCAATGGCCCCAGGATAGCAATATATACAGAAAAAATCAAACGTAAAAAAAATTGCAATCTGTCTGGCCTGGTATATAGTACTATAACAAAAACGAACAAATGCATGAAGGATAAAAAATGATGCGACCATCAATGCGACGTGTTGACCAAATACGTCCTGTATCAATGGAAACGAACGTAAACAAATGGGCCGAAGGTTCATGTTTAATCAAAATGGGCGGCACCCATGTTTTGTGCACGGCGTCCGTTGATTTAAACCAGCCCGTCTGGAAACGCATGCAGAACAAGCCTGGCGGTTGGGTTACCGCCGAATATTCCATGCTGCCCCGTGCAAATGCAACACGCAAATCACGCGAAACACTGATGCGCGATCATCGCAGCGCAGAAATATCCCGACTAATTGGGCGCGCATTTCGCAGTGTTGTTGACATGGAAAAACTGGGGCGCCATACAATAACAATTGACTGTGATGTGATTCAGGCCGACGGCGGAACACGTTGCGCATCTATTACTGGTGGTTATGTTGCACTGGTATTGGCAGTTCGCCATTTAATAGACGCCGGACGCATTAACGAAAACCCTATACGGGATTATGTTGCCGCAATTTCTGCGGGTTTATGGAACAATGAATTAATCCTGGATTTAGACTTTGACGAAGATTGTGCCGCCGAAACCGATGCAAATTTTGTTGTTGCGGGCGACGGCCGCTTTATAGAAATCCAGGCAACTGGTGAACAACATCCATTTAACAACGACCAAATTGCCCGCTTGATGGAACTGGGGGCCAACGGTTGTCAAAAATTAATAGATTTACAGAAACAAATTCTGGAATAACCACATCCCGCAAATTGCGGGACTTTTTTTATTATTGATAAATTATGACATTTTGACTAAATTTCATAATACATGAAGCACGATTTATTTGAATTCTTGAATACAGACCTGCAATTTATCAAGGGCGTTGGGCCGGTTCTAGCCGCACGTTTTGACGACGTATTGGGTGGTCGTCGTGTGCTGGATTTTTTATTGCACACCCCATCGTACGTTCGTGCCCGTGAAATAACCGATAATATTTCCAACGCCATACCTGGGGATGTAATAACAATCCCGCTACAAATAAAATCCCATCGCCCTGGGGGAACATTTCGTGGTCATCGTCGCCCGACCCAGGTAATATGCAATGACAAAATGGGCAACAGCGTCATTATTCAATTTTTTAACACAAATTTTCTGGATTATTGGTTAAAAAAACTGCCCATCGGCCAATGGCGTATAATCAGTGGAAAACTGGAACGCAGCAACCGCCCAACGATAAACCACCCCGAATTCATCGAAGAGATGCAAAACGCGGACAAAATTCCACACATCCAGGCCATATATCCTGCGGGCGAAGGGCTGACACAAAAAACATTTGCAAATGTTCGCGACCAAATTTTCAATTTGTTATCTGAAAAAATCGCATCTGAAACAGATTCTGATATTTGTGAATTTTTTGATGCGCTGCGCCATGTGCATTTTCCAGAATCCACCGCTGATTTACACCCAAATTCTACATATATGATGAAGTTAGCATATTGGGAATTACTGGCCCATCAATCAGCAATTGTAATCAGTCGCCGAACACGTAAAAACATAAAAAATCGTCGCACCCTACGTCCACAGAAATACAATCTGATGGAAAAATTTTATGCAGCATTACCGTTTTCAATGACCGGGGCACAAACACGTACAATTAATGAAATTTTTTCGGACCTGTCGCGTGATATACCTATGATGCGCCTGGTCCAGGGCGATGTTGGTTCTGGGAAAACCATTGTTGCACTGGCGGCGGCGATAAAGATGGCCGAAACCGGGGCACAAACAGCACTGTTGGCACCAACAGACACCCTGGCGCAACAGCATTATGCAAAAATAAAGCCACTGTGTGATAAAATCGGTATCGTATGCGACATATTAACCGGCCGGGACAAAGGTGCGCCCAGGCGCGAAAAATTAATCTCGCTGCGTTCTGGACGCACAAAAATAATCGTGGGCACACACGCCTTGTTTTCTGATGACGTAGAATATAAAGACTTGGGCCTGGTTATAATTGATGAACAGCACCGCTTTGGCGTTTCGCAACGCGAAGCACTGCGTTCCAAAGGCGCCAATCCAGACATGCTGGCCCTGTCTGCGACCCCGATTCCACGAACATTATCAATGACAATATACGGCGACATGGACGTATCAATAATAAACGAAAAGCCCGCTGGTCGCCTGCCTATAAAAACGACTAAACTGCCAATAAATCGTGTTAATGAACTTATCGCCCGGCTACAGATACAAATTAATTCTGGGGCCCAAGTATTCTGGGTTTGTCCGTTGGTCGCCGAATCCGAAGCCTCTGATTTAACCGCGGCCAATGCGCGGTACGAAGAATTGCGCCGCATATTCCCCCACACGGGCCTAGTTCACGGCCAAATGGATAAAAAACAGCGCGATTCCACAATGGCAGAATTTGCCAAACCTGATTCAAAAATGCGTATTCTGGTTGCCACCACTGTCATAGAGGTTGGCATAGACGTCCCACGCGCAACAATTATTGTTATTGAAAACGCCGAACGATTTGGCCTGGCGGCACTGCACCAATTACGCGGTCGCGTTGGCCGTGGCAATATGCAATCGTATTGCATATTATTGTACGGCCCAAACATTGGCGAAGACGGCCTAAAACGTCTGGACGTATTAACCGAAACAGACGACGGTTTCGCCATCGCAGAACAAGATTTAATAATGCGTGGCACCGGGGAATTATTAGGCACCCGCCAAAGTGGCTGGATAAACTATCATTTTGTTGACTATGCGCTGCATCGGGATTTATTCAAATTGGCATCTGCGGCGGCCCGTGATATGGTTGCCCCGACACAAACAATTAACGATTTGATGTTTATATTTAATCGTGGGATTGGAATCAGTGCATAAGATATTGGCTGTTTTACTATGCGTATTTATTACGATACCGACACACGCGGCATCGTTAATTAATGATACAGAAACAGAAATTTTATTAACAGAACTGGTATCGCCACTGGCACGCGCGGCCGATATACCAAACGGACGCTTGCGCGTGCATATAATTAACAGCGACGATTTCAACGCATTTGTTATGGGCGGCGAAGATGTATATGTATACACCGGCCTGTTAAAGCAAATAAAAAATCCATCGGCACTCCAGGCGGTTATCGCGCACGAATTGGGCCACACATTGGGTGGTCACATGACCCAAATGTCTGCGCGCATGGGCGCAGAAATAACCCGTACAATGTTAATCCAGGCCCTGGGGATCGGCCTGATGGTGGCGGGCGGCAATCCATCACTGGGGGCTGGGGTTCTCGCTGGGTCCAGCGGCATTGCCCAGCAATCCATGCTGGCGTTCACCCGGGACGAAGAACGTATCGCTGATGATATGGGGGTAAAATTAATGATAAAGGCCAACCTGGATCCAAATGGCTTTATCGATGTATTTGAACAGATGTCGCATATGACCGGTGCACTGGAATCGCGAATAAACCCAAACAGAATAAATCACCCACTGACCGCTGAACGTCTGAACAATGTTCGCGCACAAATTGAAAAAATCCCGTCTGACTATCACCCAACGAACGCCCCAACCGACACACAAAATGCCCGCTATGAACTGGTCCGGGCAAAACTAGTCGGTTATCTGGATAACGCAGATCGCGTTATGACATCGTATCCTGATACAGACACATCTGATGCGGCACTGTACGCGCGCGCGATATCACGCATGCAATCTGGCGACCTGGACACGGCACGTCGCGGCACAAAAACATTAATATCACGCAATCCTGAAAACCCATATTATTATGAACTGTTGGGCGACGTAGAATATCAACTGGGCAATTATGACGCCAGCATTGCGGCATACGACACCGCCCTGGCAAAATCAACAACCGATTCGCCACAAATAGAAACCGCACTGGCCCTGGTTTTGACTGAACGCCGTGCTGATGGCGACGTATCACGCGCCACAGAATTATGCAAACGCGCAAATTTAACATCACCCGCCCCATTAACATATTGGGTATTGGCCCGCGCATACGATGACGGTCGCGCAGATTGGGCCCGCGCTGAATACTATCAAATGATTGGCGATAAAAAAAACGCACGCAAATATGCCCGGCGCGCGCAACAGACATTACCACGAACCAGTCCCGAATACATAAAATCTGGGGATATATTAAAATAATCCCCCAAAATTTTTTTGGGGGAAAATA
>JADINC010000067.1 GCA_017694255.1 Candidatus Enterousia avistercoris
CTGTTGTTGTGGCATTACGATTCCATTTCCAAACTTCTTCGCCAGAACCCTTGACCAATGGGCGTTCTTTGCCATAAGAAATTGTGGAAATACGCTTTGGATCGATACCATCATCAACCAAAACCTGTTTCGCGGCATTTGCACGACGCGCACCCAGTGCCAGGTTGTATTCCGTAGAACCACGTTCGTCACAGTTTCCAGCAATCTGGATGTTTGTATCAGCATGATTCTTCATATATAATGATTGACCCAACAGGTTGTCGCGCGCATCATCAGAGATTTCTGATGAATTAAACGCAAAATATACGCGTTGATCATTTAAATCAGCCGGTTCAACAATGGACGAACCACCGCATGCGGCCAACAGACCCGCAACACCAGCCAACACAGCAAAGTTTTTTATTTTCATGAAAATACTCCCTTGAGTTTCTGTTACTCGTGTTCTAGTCTATAATAAAAAGTTTGAAAAATCAAGGGGAATCAAAAAAATGAACGATTGGGATTTACGGGATTTAACACTGGCGGGAATACAATGGGAATTAACAGATATACCATTTGTAATTGCAAGTGCCCCCCAGGCACACGAACCGACCACCACCCGCACACCAGGGGGCGCGGCCAACGCCAGAACACCAACAGCAATTGTACCGCCAATTGCCCCAGAACAAACAATTTCTGTGGAAACAGCCGTTGCCATGGCGGCCCGGCCTGGGGATGCGGCATCGCTGAACAGAATGATTGCAGAATTTAATCACCCGTTACGCGCTGGCGCAACAAATGTTATTTTGCCACACATTGCCCCGAATCCAAACGGGCTGGTTATAATAACAGATATCCCCAGTGCAGACGATGACGCAAATGGGCAAATATTGTCTGGGGCGGCGGGCGAACTGTTGGATAAAATGTTGGCGGCGATAGATATGTCGCGTGAAAATGTTTCTATTGTACCACTGTTGTTCTGGCGAACCCCGGGCGGGCGAACACCATCGCGCGAAGAAATGGACCTGGGGCGGCCATTTGTTAACAAAATGCTGGGATTTTTAAAACCACGTATAATCATGACGCTGGGGACGTTGCCTGCAATGGAAATTGGAAAGATAACATTGGCCCAAGGACACGGAATCGTCAAAGAACTGGATTCGGGGGTAAAATTAATGCCACTGTTCCATCCAAATTATCTGATGCTGAAACCTGGGGCGAAACGTGATGCGTGGAACGCATTGCAATCAGTGCAAAAAATGTTGAAAAATCCCAACGAATAGATAATAATTGCACATGTTTAGTTAAAAGGAGTATACCATTAAACCGACATTTAACCGTGATAATCGCCGGGATGCTGGCCCACGCATTAACAATAAAATTTTCGCAAAATCTGTCCAGGTAATCAGCGCAGATGGCCAAAACCTGGGGATTATGCCAACGGCCCAGGCACTGCAAATGGCATCAGACGAAGGGCTGGATTTGGTCGAAATCAGCGCAAATGGAAATGCGCCCGTTGCGAAAATTATGGACTATGGCAAATATAAATATGACCAGAAAAAACGCGCGGCCGAGGCACGAAAAAATCAAAAAACAATCGAAATGAAAGAAGTCTGGGTCAAACCATTCATCGAAGAAAATGATTTAAACATCAAAATGAAAAAGGTTTTTGAATTCCTGGACGACGGGAACAAGGTAAAAATAGCCGTTATGACACGCGGTTCAAAAAAGGTTCTGGCACGGGGCAAAGATGCGGTTCCAGAATTGTTTGCGCGAATAATGGAAATAATTGGGCCACGTGGAACGTTGGAATCAAAATCAAAGCCCGATGAACGAACAAAATCTATTATAATCGCCCCGGCAAAATAATATAAAAAAACATAAAAAAACACCGGTAAATACCGGTGTTTTACTTTGATAATTTTTCAACCAATTCAGACAGCTGGGTACGCGTTGCAAATGACAATATTAATTGCCCGGCCCCACCGCGCCGTTCTTGTAATTTCACCGCCACCCCCAGCGCGTCGCTGATGCGACGTTCTATATCGCGCGCTGCGGATTCATCAATTGTTTTTGCCGTATACGCGCGACTGGTTGCGCGACGCCCAGAACCCTTGACCATGCGTTCTGTTTCCGCAACAGATATATTTTCGTCTATTATTTTCTGGGCCAGTTCTGTTGGATTTTCAACAACCACCAATCTGCGCGCATGCGATGCGGTTAAACGGCCATCTTTGACCATATCTTTGACCGCGTCTGGCAATGAATCCAGCGACATAATATTGCGAATATAACTTTCTGACTTTCCGATTAAACGCGCGACATCGGCCAATTCATATCCACACTTTTCCATAATGTTTTTATATGCATCAGATTCTTCAATCGCGTTCAGATTTTCACGCTGGACATTTTCAATCAGCGCAATTTCCATCGCGCTTTCAGGTGTCAACGTTTTAATCAACGCAGGTATTTCGGCCAACCCAGCCAATTTACTGGCCCGATAACGACGTTCACCCGCAACAATTTCATACATATACGGCCGGTTTTGTACCGCACGCAAAAGTATCGGTTGCAAAACACCTTTTTCTTTGATAGATGCCGCCAATTCGGCCAATTCAGAATCAGAAAATGTTTTTCGCGGCTGGTCTGGATTTGCACCAATTTGAACCAACGGAATCTGTTTTACAACGACACGCCCTGCCCCAGTTAATGCCGATATATCAGGAATATTTTTCATTTCTTGCTGTAAATCGGTCAAGCCGCGACCAAGTCCAAATTTTGACATAATTATTCCCCCTGGGTTTGTTGTAATTTATTAACAACTTCGGTTGCGACACGCAAATATGCCTGGGCACCAGCCGAATCAAAATCGTAAAACAACGCCGGAATACCGTGGCTGGGCGCTTCGGATACACGAACATTGCGCGGAATAACCGTTTTAAATACCGTATCACCAAAAGTTTTGCGAACTTGATCTTCGACCTCGCGCGTTTGACCGTATCGACGATCATACATCGTTAACAGCACCCCCAGTATTTCTAAATTCGGATTCCATTTTTCACGAATGCCACTGATATTATTCACCAGATGTATAATGCCTTCCAGTGCAAAAAATTCTGGCTGCAGTGGGATAATAACGTTATTTGCCGTCGTTAACGCATTTAATGTCAACGGCCCCATTGCCGGCGGACAATCCAACAAAATATAATCATAATGTTGATAAACCGGCATCAGTGCATCACGCAAACGATACACCCCGTTTTCATCGTCCATTAAGTAATTTTCTGCGGCACTTAATTTTGGTGACGATGGCATAATATGCAATCCTGGGACTGCGGTACTTAAAATATTATCCGTGGCGGCCGCTGATCCAATTAACACCCCATATACACTCTGTGGGCATGAATCACGAACAAATCCTAATCCAGTGCCGGCATTACCCTGGGAATCCAAATCTATTAACAAAACACGTTTTTTTATGGACGCCAACGACGCCCCCAAATTAATAGCCGTCGTGGTTTTTCCAACCCCGCCCTTTTGATTTGCAAATGCGATTATTTCTGTCATTTATCCTTCCATTAATTAACAAGAACAACATAAAACAAACATCCCGATTCGGTCAAGCCAATAATATTTAAAAACAAAAAACACACTGAATTCAATTAACTATTTTTTATTTCACATGAAATTAACTACTGCTTGACAAAATCTTATTTTTGGATATATTGATAAATACTATGAAATTCAAGACGTTATATCATATTGGTGGTGTATTTATTATCGGACTGGTAATTGGTGCCGGGATAAATTTAGCAAATTTATCGCATAAAAAAACCGAAAAAAAGCCGGTAAATGCCGGTAAAAATATTGTATGCCCAACAATAAAAATTCAATATGATACAATAGAAATAACTGATGATATGTTGGGGCGCAACCGCGTGATACCGGCTGGCGTTTTTAAACCTAAAAATGGCATAATAAAATTATTCTATCTAAAAACCACCAGCACGAAAAAACATGTTCAAAACTATTGCAAACAAAACAACACACAATCAATATTAATTCGACGACACGAATTAGAACACGCGCGCAAAGCAAACCTGACCAAAAATATATTTATGTTTTCGCCACGAATACGTGGCGCAATTGCAATGCAAAACGAAATAATCGCACCCGCTGCGGAAATCATCGCGGCAATAGATTACCAATATAAAACAGGCCACCCATTCCCAGCATACCGCGGTTTTGTAAAAGACGCGGTGGTTGATATTATTAATGCCGCAAATGCACAAAACATGAAATGGCCAATTGATTTTAATAATCCCAAAATTGCCACCATCGTTATGCAATATTCACAAAAACGTTTTTTTGATGAACTGGGGCGCGGGGTATATAAAACAACAGTAAAAAACGCCATTTGTGGCCACAAAACAAATGAAGCATATATAACCAATAATCTGTGCGATAAAAATGCCCCGATGTTTTTTCGACCTGAATTTTGTATGTGGGCGCCAATGTGGGACTTTGAATCCATCCACGGACGCACAAACATATGGTTTAATGCAGATAATAAAATTAAACAAGATTTATTAAACAAAATCGATTCGGTATTAAATGAATTTGCCGGTCAAAATGCACTTTTTTATAAAAATGTAAAAATACGCTAAAATCAATATAATATCATTAATTTCACATGAAATTACCGGCATTTTTTAATAATAATTATAAACCCATCCCCGGTGCGTGATGGTACCAATTCATAATCAAATTTGTATTTTTGTTTTGCCGTTTCAATTTCTGCCGGTATTTCCCGGCCTTTTAATAGAAAAATTTGACAACCTGTTTTAGCAACATAATCTAAAATTTTCACCAGTGGTGCAAATGCGCGCGCCGTGAACACGGTTTTGTTTTTATCAATAGCATTGTTTGCGATATAATTTTCCAGACGCCCATGATAAATTTCTAAATTGTCCAGTTGTAATTTTTCTTTGACTGCGGATAAAAAGGCGACCTTTTTTCCAATTGATTCAATTGCAACAACATGCCACCCCAGAATGGCCAAAACAACACCCGGAAAGCCCGCGCCAGTTCCCATATCAATGACACTTACGTGTGCTGGCAAAACATCCGCCAATTGGGCCGAGTCCGCAAAATGCCGTGTATAAATATTATCCAGCGTGCTGGGCGCGACCAGATTCATCCGCGACGACCATTCACGCAACATTTGTGCATATAAATCAAATTTCGCTTTATTATTCATAAAGTTTATTGTAGCATAACTTTCACATGAGAAAAACAGAAACTTTATTTATCAGCGCCGCGTTAATTGCCGTCATAATTGTGACGGGTGGCGCAATTTGGCACGCGTGTCATCGCAATAGCGGTGATACGTTAAATAACTTTAAATATCCAACGACCCAGTTTGGTGCATATTTGGCTGCCCAGCACGCGATTTATGTAAATGATTTTGATAACGCGTCAAATTTCGCGGCGCAACTGACAGATACAAACTATGCAATTGTCCAGACGACTAAATTCTTGTCGGACTTTTTAAGTGGCCGTATGCCGACCGAGGTTGCAATTCTGGAAGAAGAAAAAAATACCGCATCACGGTTGATATATGATGCCTATTTGGCCCAAAATTTAAAATGGGATGAATTATATAAACGGCATAAAAAAGATGAATCTGCACTGGCATCGCCATTGCGTATATGGGCATCAGTTGCCACAGATCATAAAAAAGATGCGCTGAAATTTATTAATTCTTTGCCAACAAATACATCGTGGAAAAAATTCATCAGCGGCCAAATACATGCAGAAACCGGCGATGCAGATGCCGCGGCAGAATCTTTTGCAGACATCAGTGTCGATTTTATGAATATAAATGACTATATGTATTTAATGTCGTTTTACCAACATAATAATATGACCGATGCGGCGGAAAAACTGCATGACGAATTTACCGCACGACCAGGTGGGATGTTTATGCTGGATTATGAAAATATTCCTGATTGGTCTATGTTTTCAGGAATTCAAAATGCACTGGCGTTCAGTTTGGTTCAAACTGTGTCGCATACGCAAATAATGATGTATTCAGACCTGGCCATTCTGTTATTGCGTTTCGCGCAATTGGTTGGGCCGGATTTTGGAAAAAACAGTGATGCTGTAAATTACTATCTGGGGCAATTTTTTTATAATAACACCGGTGATTATGAAAAATATTTTGCCAAAATTGATAAATCCAGTCCGTTCTATTCGTTTGCAGTATTGCGAATCGCCGAAAAAAATGACGATATAAAAATGTTGGAACGTACGGTACGCAAAAACCCACTGTTTGTGCCGGCAATGAATAAATTAATCGCGCACTATGTGCAAAATGGCGCACGGCGGGCCGCATTACGCAGTGTGAATATGGCACTGGATGATGAAAAAATAACCGAACTGGGGCGCGCGTTTTTCTTAAAGAGCAGGGCGCATATATACTATATGTTCGGCGATTACGATAATGCACAATCTGATTTGCATGACGCATCATCTGTATTGCCGCTGGATGGGGAAATATTGGCGTTACAGGCAAAAATATGGGCCGCAGAAAATCGCAATATCGAAGATGCATATGACTATGCAATGACGCTGGTTCGCCAGGATCCAACAGATGTTATGGCATGGGATACGTTGGGTGTTGTTATCGCCCCACGCGAAGGGGTCCAACCAGCACTGGATGTGTTAGTACGCGTGTCAGATGTTGCGGTGTCGTGTTCGTCGTTGTTTGAACATCTGGGGGATTTATATGTAGAAATTGGGGACGAAAAATCGGCACGTGATGCGTATATGCGTGCTATTGAATTATCTGATGATGGATTGGTGGTTGTCCCAAATATAGAAAAAAAATTAAGGAAGTTGAAATGAAGGTTGGTGTTATCGGTGCCGGCGCATGGGGAACGGCACTGTCGATTATCTCGGCCCGGGGTGGGGCGAATGTTATACTGTGGTCGTATGATGGAAATTACAAAGAATTTGATGATGTGAAAATACCGGAAAATATCCAGATAACGTCTGATATGGCGCAACTGGGCGATTGTTCTGCATGGTTGGTTGTAACGCCGGCGGCGTATTTTCGTGATACGGTTCACAACGCAGCAAAATACTATGATAACCAGCCAATAATCATTTGCACCAAGGGCGCAGAAAGCGCAACTGGTGATTTTATGTCGGAAATAATTCATACAGAATTGCCAAATGCACATGAAATTGCGGTGCTGTCAGGCCCACAATTCGCAGCCGAGGTTGCACGTGGCATCCCAACGGGTTCAACCCTGGCGGGGACAGATGTGGCCGTTAATACAGGAAAACAGATTTTAAATAAACTGTATATAAACCCCAGCGATGATATAATTGGAACGCAAATGTGCGGGGTTGGAAAAAATGCAGTTGCATTAATATGCGGATACAATTCAATTGCTGCGGGTGGTGAAAATGAACGTGCAATGATATTTACCCGTGCCTGGGGCGAGGTTATGGAACTGGGGTTAAAGTGCGGGGCAAAAATGAAAACATTTTTGGATTTGTGCGGAATAGGGGACTTATTTTTATCCGCCACTTCGGCAACCAGTCGAAACTTTGCCGGTGGAATGGCAATTGCACGTGGGGAAAAGCCTGCTGGCACGGTAGAGGGGATTTTTGCACTGGACGGGTTAATACGTCGTGCAAAAGATATGGGCGTCGAAACCCCGATTCTGATTGATATGCAGAAAAAAATGGGATTGGCATAAAAAAATAAACGGGACCATTTGGTTCCGTTCTTTATTTTTGTTTTAGTTTCCAATTATGCAGAATTCTGGCACGTAATTCTTCGTATTGTGCCGACGAAACCAATTTATCACGAATTTCCCAAAAATCACGCGGACAGCCATTTGATTTGCGCCAGTGCGTGCCGATTTTTCGCCCTGAATTTTCGCCCAATGCAACGCGACCAAATGAATCAAACGCCATAAGTGTATAAAAATCAGACGACATAAATTTAAATTGGGGAAATGCGGTCTTGCCAGCGTTTGGTAAATTCTTTGCCCGTCCGCCATCAAATAATTTACCGACCGATTTTTTCAATATTAAATCCCCAGCCATATCGATATCAGATAACTGGTTGTTGCTGAGAATCATGCACGGGCTGACATCAACCCCATCGCGAACCACATGTTTCAATAATTCATCATATCTTTTTTCATCGCCGTCAAAATATGAAACATTAACCATTGCACGTGCGTTTGGTAATTTTGCAAGTTTTTTGATGATTGCGGCATTGTTTTTAATACTGTCTGGATGATATTTGTCCAACGACAAAGATACCTGGATTGAATATGGTTTCGTGTTTGTAATCGCATGATGCAAATCGTTAAAAATAGTTTGTGCATGTGCACCGTTTACCCATGCGGCATTTGTTTTTATATCTGTTGATAATTTATATTCACGGCACGTGCCCAGTAAATATGGTACATAATACACCCCAAACAAATCATATGCAGACATTATTTCGCCACCAGTGAAAACAACCGAACGCGAAAATGTTGGGTCGGCCAATGCATCGCGTATATATTTTTTTATAACAAATGGCGGGATAAAAGATTTCGCCTGGTCTGGGCCAGAATTTTCACAACAATGCGCACATTTATAACCACAATAATTTGTTGTTTTAAATATCATAACATACGGATTACGCCGAACCAGACGACCAACTGGCAATAATTTATCCGCCAAATCTGTATATGCAAATACTATTTTTTCATATATATTTCTCATAGACCATATTTATAATACAAAATAAAAGATTGTCAATATGTTTACTAAAAATAAAAACGCCCATATGGGCGTTTGATTAATACATTGTTTGTAAAATATGCTTGTTTTTATCCAGACTGGACAGCATTTTTCCCGAACCGCATGCCACGCACGCCAATGGATTATCAACCAAGAACGCCGGCAATCCCGTGGCCGCACGTATCGCCGCATCCAACCCGCGCAGCAACGAACCACCACCCGTCATCGCGATACCCAAATCGGCAATATCTGCCGATAATTCTGGGGGCGTTTCTTCCAGCGCCTGGTGCACGGTATTTACAATCTTATTAACCGTCTGGGCCAATGCGGACGCAACCTGGGATTCTGTAATAACAGTTTCACGTGGCGTTCCGGACAACAAATCCCGACCCTTTATTTTCATGGTTAATTCATTAGCCTTGTCTTTTGGTGAAATGGCATTACCAATGCGTTTTTTGATGTCTTCGGCCATGTTTTCGCCAATCAACAGATTTTTATTCTTGCGTACATATTCAATAATATCCAGGTCCATCTGGTCGCCAGCCGTACGAACAGCGTTTGAATACACAATCCCGCCCAGAGACAGAACTGCAACCTCGGTCGTGCCGCCACCAATATCCAGCACCATTGAACCAATCGGTTTTTCCACCGGCAATCCCGCACCAATTGCAGCCGCGGTCGATTCTTCGACAATATAAACCTTGCGCGCGCCGGCAGCATCAGCCGCTTCTTGGATAGCACGACGTTCCACCTGGGTTGCACAGGATGGCACACAAATAATAATTAATGGGGCGGCCAATGGATTTTTACGGTGTACCTTGCGAATGAAATATTTTATCATTTCTTCGGCAACTTCGAAATCAGCAATAACACCATCACGCAATGGGCGTACGGCAGAAATCGTGCCAGGGGTACGACCAAACATTTGCTTTGCTTCGGTCCCGACGGCCAAGATTTCTTTGCGCCCCAACAGGCGGTTTTCCGCAACCGCAACCACAGACGGTTCATTTAATACGATTCCGCGCCCTTTGACATAAATCAGCGTGTTTGCCGTCCCCAGGTCAATCGCCATGTCGGCAGAAAAGAATTTCATCAGCCAGTTATACATTTTTGCCCCCAATATCAGTGATTTTTTTTGCACTATAAAGCCTGAGTTGGAAAAAATCAAGCAACCATAAATTTATTTTTTGCTTTTTTATTTGCTTATTTACATATTCTGGTATTATAGGGGGCATGAGAAATACAATAAAAAAACATATGGATTTTTTACCATCTGATGACGATATTAACGCACGCAGTGAATTTTTCTATGTGCGGGCACGACCAACACATTTTCCAAATGACGCGCGTTATGGTCTGATGGCAACCAAACGTACTTTTAAATTGGCGGTCGACAGAAACAGGGCAAAACGATTGTTACGCGATTGGATTCGGCATAATGAAAACCATATGTGTGATGATATGGATTACATATTCCTGGCGCGGCACAGAATTCTGGCGGCAACACGCCCAGATGGTCGCAATGCAATGCGGCGTGCACTGCATTATATAAAAAAGCAGCATTTAAATGACAAATCGCCAAAATCAAAATAATTTTATCACACACATCGCAATAGGATTGGTACGAATATACCAGTCCTGTATATCGCCGTTTATTGGCGGACGGGCGGCATGCCGCTTTGTCCCGTCGTGCAGTGAATACACCGCAACCGCAATAAAAAAATACGGCGCGTGGCGCGGGACAATTATGGGAATGCGACGGATACTGCGGTGCAGACCAGGTGGCGGATTTGGATATGACCCGGTCCCTTGACATATGCGTGTATTGTGGTAAAATTTGGGGCACATTAACGAATGTTATAAACAGTTTTATATTATAAAAGGATAAAAAATGTCTTTTCGTGCAACCGTAGAATCCATGTCAAAAATTATGGACGAAATGGGAATTACAGAATTAGAACTGGAACGCCAATTCTTGTTTGGCGTTTATCGCAAACATATTCATTTATCAAAGCAACAGGCCACTGCCACAGTTGCAATGCCGAATTTCCCAGTGTCGGCGGATGCAAAAAATACAAACAGTGAACCCGCCGGTGATGATGAAAAAATCAACGGATATGCATTAAAATCGCCAATGGTTGGTGTCGCATATCTGGCCCCGGAACCGGGCGCAAAACCATTTACGTCGGTTGGCGCACAGATTAAGGCTGGGGATACAGTCGCATTAATAGAAGCCATGAAAACATTCAACCCAATTAAATCTGATAAAGATGGCGTGGTCAAAGAAATATTGGTTTCTGATGGCCAGGCTGTTGAATTCGATCAACCAATAATTGTTATTGAATAAGTGCGCAAAAATGTCACAAATAAAAAAAGTTTTAATTGCTAATCGTGGCGAAATAGCGTTGCGTATTATACGCGCGTGCCGCGATATGGGTATACGTACAGTCGCGGTATATTCAACCGTTGATAAGAATGCTATGCACGTTCAATTAGCGGATGAATCTGTATGCATTGGACCTGGTCCGTCCAAGGATTCGTATCTGAACGAATCTGCGATTTTAACGGCGGCGTTGTTGACCAATGCGGATGCAATCCATCCGGGATACGGATTCTTATCAGAACGTGCTGATTTTGCGCAAAAGGTTGAACAACACGGTCTGATATGGATTGGGCCGTCGGCGGCAATGATTGAAAAAATGGGGGACAAAGTTAACGCCAAACAAACTGCAATAAAATGCGGACTGCCGGTGGTGCCGGGTTCTGATGGCGCGGTCGAAACACTGGAAGATGCGCTTAGCTGGGCGGAAAAAATTGGATACCCCGTTATGTTAAAGGCGGCTGCCGGTGGTGGCGGGCGTGGTATTCGCCCGGTAATGTCTGCGGACCAAATGGCCGAAGCGTTCCAGATGACCAAGAACGAGGCAAAGTCCGGATTCGGTGATGATACATTGTATATGGAAAAATTACTGATGCATCCACGTCATATTGAATTCCAGGTTTTGGGCGACAAACACGGTAATGTCGTTATATTTGGTGAACGCGACTGTTCATTACAGCGTAAAAATCAAAAGGTTATGGAAGAATGCCCCGCAGCAATCCTGACCCAGAAACAGCGTGATGATATGATTGAAATATGTAAAAACGCTGCAAAAAAAATGGGATATGTAAATGCGGGAACATTTGAATTTATGTTCGAAGATGGGAAATTCTATTTCTTGGAAATGAATACGCGTTTGCAGGTGGAACACCCAGTTACAGAAATGGTATATGGGGTTGATCTGGTTCGCGAACAAATACGTATTGCGGCGGGTGAAAAATTGGGGTATACGCAATCAAATGTTGTCCCGCATGGTCATGCAATTGAATTTCGTATAAACGCCGAAGACCCAGAAACATTTATTCCAAACCCGGGAAAAATTACACTGTATGCGCCATCGGGCGGGTTGGGGGTACGCGTTGACAGCGCGGTGTACACTGGATACACAATACCGCCAACATATGATTCGATGATTGCAAAATTAATCGTGCATGCACAATCGCGGCCGGCATGTATTATGCGCGCGGCACGTGCACTGGATGAATTTGTTATCGAAGGTGTCAAAACAACAATTCCATTACAACAAAAATTATTAAAGAATCGCGATGTGAAAACATTGAACTTTGATAATCATTGGCTGGAATCGTTTTTAAAATCTGAACAAGAAAAAAACGATAAAGACAAAAAATCAACCGTTATGGCTGATGATTCAGATGAATAAAAAAATGCCGGCATTTGCCGGTGTTTTTTTATATTTTTGCGTGTTATTTTTTCCGGTTTTTCCGAAATTCATCCAACGACACAACACGCCCAGTATCAGGAATGGTATCGGGACGTTCATCCAACGGCAATTCCATATCGTTATCAGCCACAGGACCACCCTGGGGATGAAATGATAACATAAAATCAACCGATGGATCTTTGAATTCAACCAGTGCAGAAAACGGCACGCGGATAAAAAATGGCCGCCCATCAAATGTTAACTGGACCCCAAATTCTTTGTCCGATACATGCAGATTATTATACGAATATTGCAACACTATGGTCATTATATCTGGATATCGTATTCGCAAAAAATCAGGCAAAACAACCCCGGGGGCGCGCGTTTTAAATGTTATATAAAAATGCGTGCCATCACCCAGACCATTAAACTGGGCATGAACCAGCGCATCTTTGACAACAGATTTTAATGCATTATCCAGCAATGTTTGATAATCAATTTTACTCATTTGAACCGTTCCCTGGGACCAGTATATTATTTATTTCACCATCCATGCAAGCAACAAATACAGCATCTGGGACATCCGCAAAAACATTCGCATCCAAACCCGTGGCCCAAACCTGGGCATCGGTCGCCCCCAAATCATTAAACAGGCGTGCACGTGCATTTGAATCCAAATGCGCGGCCGCTTCGTCCAACAATATTAATGGACGATGACGTGTTTTTGTGTGCACCAATTGTGCATGGGCCAATATCAAATTCAGTAAAACTGTTTTTTGCTGGCCCGTGCTGGTTAATGCCGCGGGCAAATTTAATACGTTATTAAAAACCCCAAAATCTGATTTATGCGGACCGTCCAGAACCATTTTATCGCCAACTAAATCCCGCGTATTGTGCAAATATTCTGTATATTCACGTTCGGCCGTGGCCGCGTTTTTATCAATTAACATCTGTTCCAGGGTACCAGATACTGTTATTGCACAATCTGGTAAAAAATAATTTAATTCCCCAGCATATTGAATTCGCGCCGCAGCAACCGCAACGGCCGTGCCGGCAATCTGGGCATCCAGCGCATCAACCCAACGCGAATCACGACCATTTTTTAGTGCAAATGCACGTTCAGATAATAACTTTGCCAGTCTGCCAACACGCCCCGAATGGGTGGCGTCAAAACTGGCCGCCAGTCTATCAAAAAACGCGCGACGTTCAGCGGCAGAATCTGTAAATAAACGATCTTCACGTGGGGTTATCCAAACCATGCGCAACAATGCCGATAAATCAGATAATGTTGCCGCATCACCATCAATACGGGCACGACGATTAGAATCACCAGAATTATAGTATACAGATAATTCTGTATCATCATTCAGACGCGCAAACACCGAAAAACCGCCATCACCATTAAATCGCGCAATATCGGTCATGGGCGCACCACGCATGCCACGATCGCCAGATAACATAGATACAGCCTCTAACAAAGCGGTTTTGCCGGCGCCATTTGGACCAGTTATAATAATATTATGCCGACCATGCGTTTGTACACGGCACATTTTGTGATTGCGAAAGTTGGTCAGCGTTATTGTTTCAATCATGGCCCGATAATACAACAATCGCAGAAGAAAAACAATATATCGTTATTTGTTGCAAATAATAAAAATACCAAAATATGCTGGTTCGATAGCACCAATTTTCCAAAATTAAACACCCGCATTTGCGGGTGTTGAATTTTGGAGGCCTGGGTCGGAAAGTTCACATTTCCACCCGCATTTGCGGTTGGAAACCGTTGCTAAACGCAACTTGATTCACCATTCGTATGAATTTTTCTGCGTGCCTGGTAATGGCACTTGAAAAATTCGACTCATATGCGAACCGGGCCGGTTCGATAACATTTATTTTCCAAAATTAAACACCCGCATCCGCGGGTGTTGAATTTTGGAGGCCTGGGTCGGAATCGAACCGGCATACAAGGATTTGCAGTCCTCTGCATAACCACTCTGCCACCAGGCCAAGTTTTGTGTACTTATACTAAGCAAAAAAAAATTGTAATTCAACAGAAAAATTGTATTATATAATATATTTATAT
>JADINC010000068.1 GCA_017694255.1 Candidatus Enterousia avistercoris
AATCCAGTCACCTTCGTGTGCAACGCGTCGAACATGCTGCCATAATTCACTGCGTAATGCGGGCTCGTTTTCACGAAACAGCGATGTTTTGCGCCGATGTAATTCGCCACGGTGTGATTTTAAATGTTCTGCAACCACCGCGGGTGTATTGTCATCAGATGCATCGTCCAAGAAAACATGGTAATCAGCAATTTGTCCAATATTTTTCAGCCAATCATCCAGATAGTTATTTTCTTCATTTCGTATAATTGTTATTGCGATTAATCGATTTTGTTTCATCCCCAGAAATCCTTGATTGCGTTTGCTATTTTTTGCGCCGCATGTCCATCACCATATGGATTTTGTGCGCCGTCTGTTCGTGTTTCTGATTTTTCGCGCCCCAGAACATTCCGTGCCGCGTTCATTATTTTTTCTGCATCTGCCCCGACCAGTTGTGCAAACCCGGCGGCAATGCCTTCGGTGCGTTCTGTTTCGTATCGCATTACCAGTACGGGTACGCCGAATGTTGGGGCTTCTTCTTGGATGCCACCTGAATCAGTCATAACCAGTTTTGCATTTTGCATAACGCATACCAGTTCTGGGTAATCCAGTGGCTGGGTCAGTATAATATTTTTTCTATCCCCCAGTGTTTTGTGCACTGTATCGTGGACATTTGGGTTTGGGTGTACGGGCAATATGAATTGATGATTTGGGAATTCATCGGCCAGATTTTTAATTGCCCCCAATATATGATGTAAACGTTCGCCATGATTTTCACGCCTGTGCACGGTTGCCAGTACCAGTTTATCGTCCAGTCTAACGCCCCGCGCTCGCAGTGCTGATTTTGCATTGTCTATTACTTCTGGTGCCAAACATCCCAGTGCATCGATAACGGTATTTCCTGTTAAGTGAATTTTATTTTCTGGGATGTTTTCTTTGATCAACGCGTCGTGCGCCAATTCTGTTGGTGTAAAATGTAAATCAGTAATACGCGATACCATCTGACGCAGTGCCTCTTCGGGGAACGGTTCAAATATATCATATGAACGCAGGCCTGCTTCTACATGAAACACGGGCACCCGATTATAGAACGATACCAATGCCCCACAAAAAACGGTCATAGTATCGCCTTGGACGATTGTGGCATCAAATTTATTTGCGACATATATATCAGATAATGCGTTTAATATTCGGGCCCCGACCCCAGCCAGCGTTTGATTTGGTTGCATCACATCCAGGTTAAAGTCCGCCTGGATCCCAAAAAATCCCAATGTTTGATTTGACAGTTCTTTTTGTTGTTCTGTATTACAAACAAATACGCGATAGTTTGGATTTTTACGCAGTTCTATTATCACCGGTGCCAGTTTTATTGCCTCTGGTCTGGTGCCCAAAATAATAATTATATTTTTCATTTCTTGTCCATTTGTATTCACAGTTGTATTTTCAGTTTGTTTTTCAGTCTATGTCGCATATTTGGCGACCAGAAAAAAACAGTATTGGCAAATTGACGTCCCAGTGTATGAATGGCACCACAGATACTAAATTCAGATTTGCAATACGGATTTCGTACCAGGTATTCCAGCTTTTTCCTTTGCCACCAATTCAGTCCTAACTTTTGCAACCATTGGTCTTTGTATTTTTTTCTTAATAGCCAATGTTTTTGCCCAAATTCGTTCCTGCTGTGTGGCGGTCAATGAACCAGAATTTCTGCGATACATATATATGTTGTCGCATATATAATCGATTTTACCGCCCAGTCCAATACGAACCCAGTAATCATAATCTTCGGCACAGAACATATTTTCGTCATATTTACCAACACGTGCGGCGGTTTCGCGTCGATACATGAATGCCGCGCCAATATTGCATTCATACGCCAGCCTTGATTGATATTCGACGTCTGGACTTCGGTGCAGTTTTCCAATTGTATTTCCGTCTTCGTTAATAAAGTCCATGCACGCACTGACCATATCTGTACCTGGATGGTTGTCCAGATATTGTACCAACGTACTTAACCAATTTGGTTTTGCCACATTATCATCACTGGTCCATGTAAAATATGCGCCACGTGCGATGGCGAACCCGTCATTCAGTGCCCCTGGCAATTTGCGATTCACAGAATTATGAACCACGCGAATGCGCGCGTCGCGCGTGGCATATTCATCGGCAATTTCCCCAGATCCGTCCGTAGAACAGTCGTCAACAATAATCAATTCCCAATCTGGGAACGTTTGCGCCAATACAGAATCTAAACTGGCGCGCAAGAATCGTGCACCGTTATAACATGGCAAAACAACAGATACCCGCGGCATAAAAATTCCTTTTGTGATATCAGATTATGAAAACACAGAATTATCTTAACGCCCCAGGAATAAATTTACACCAGGACAGTATTCCCATGGCGCCGCCACTGGCAAAATGCGTCGCGCATGCGACCGAAAACACAGCAGAGATATACATAAAAATTCCTTTGCGTTTGAAGACAAAGCTGTACATTTATACATCAACCAGACTAATATATTTAAACCCCCAGTGCAAGTTAAAAATAAAAACAATTGAAAACGGCGGATTTCTTTGATAATCTGTACATCAAGTATTTATCTAGACCAAGGGATTTTATTCATGGCAATCAAGGTTCGTGATTATGAAGTGCGTTTAACCAGAAACAAAGATGAACGGCGCCAGGTTCGTCAATTACGCTATGACGTTTTTGTAGAGGAAGAGGGCGCCACCGTCACCGACGAACAGCGCAATCTACGCGAAGAATATGACGCATACGACAGATATGCGGAATATCTGGCGGTTTTTCATAACGGAAAAATTGTTGGCACATATCGTATTATTGATAGAAATGCCGCCGAAAAGATGGGTGGATTTTATACTGAAAACGAATTTAATATATCAAAAATTAAAAATGCTGGCGGCAACATTGCTGAAATGTCGCGTGCATGTGTTGCGCGTGAATATCGTGAAAATGCGCTGGTTATGCGTCTGCTGTGGGCGGGACTGGGCGAATACGTGATGCGTCGCAAGATTGTCATATTGTTTGGTGTTGCGTCATGGGTCGGGACCAAGCCTGTTGAATCTGCCCAGGCAATATCGTACCTGTATTATAACCATTTATCACCACTCAGTTTGCGCGCAACCGTACTCAGCGAAAATTTCGCCCCAGGTATAAATCCAAAATTGTCGCGCATGAACATTTTGCCACGTGAATTTGTTGATGAATCAGACGCCCGCCGTCAAATGACACCTTTGATAAAGGGGTATTTGCGTCTGGGGGCGACGTTTGGCCGCGGTGTATTTATTGACCAGCCGTTTAATTCATACGATGTTTTCGTCATGGTCCAGACAAAAAAAATAGACGCGGCATATCAAAAGCATTTCTTGGGCCGTGAAAACGCGCTGGCGGATTTAGATATTCGTGATGGCGCGCTAAAAACCATGGGTAAAATTATGTTATTACCGGTAACTGGGTCGTTTAAAATGGTTCGTGCGTTTTTTGATTTTCTGTTGCGCGAAGATGCGGCCGACGCTGAATATATCGAAGATGAACGTGTTGATGATGGGGATGATAAGTAATGGGACGCGTACGGAACCAGAATTTTTTTAACACAACCGGTGCGGTATTAAAGTTTACTGCGTTTTGGATAATGGTTATTATTCAATTGCCGATAATATTTTTATTACCGCGTGGCCGGTGGTCTGTACGGTACATGTCGGTATTCATGCGTGTGCTGTTGGTACTGGCGGGGATACGGATTCGTGTACATGGTCGTTTGTCATCGCACCGTCCACTGTTGGTTATATCGAACCATATATCTATTTTTGAAATTGCGACATTTCCGGTGGCACTGGGCGGCAGCTTTATTGCAAAGAAGGAAATGGAACATTGGCCATTGGTTGGATGGGTCGCGCGTAAGTTTGGTGTTGTATTTGTTGACCGCCGTCCATCACACGCGGTCGAAGCATTGGCCCAGGTTCGCGACACATTAAATTCTGTATCGTACCCCGTGTTTTTATTTCCCGAAGGTACCACAACAAACGGCGCGTATGTAAAGCCGTTCAAGAGCACACTGTTTAACTTTGTTGAAAATTCTGATGTTGTGGTCCAGCCACTGGTTATGCACTATCGCTTTCGTGATGGCACACCAATATCTGATGCGGACATGGCCGAACATTTTGCGTACTTTAATAATTCGAACCAGGACATGGGCCCCACGTGTTCCCGCGAACGCAGTGCATTTGGCCAGGTTTTTCACATCATGATGTTGGGCGGTTTTATGGTGGAATTAACTGTACTGCCACCACCGCCATTGGCGGGCATGGACAGAAAGCAGATTGCGGAAACACTGCACAAAATTGTTTCTGAAAAATATATGAAATTAAAAGATAAACCAGTTAAGTAAAAAGAGATTTTATTATGAAAACAGCAATCACACCGACACGTTCGGAAAATTTCAGTGAATGGTACCAGAATCTGATAACCGCGGCAGATTTGGCAGAAAATGCACCTGTGCGCGGATGTATGACGATAAAGCCGTATGGTTGGGCGATATGGGAATTGATGCGCGATGCGTTGGACAAACGCATAAAAAAATGTGGTGCCCAAAATGCCCAGTTTCCGTTGCTGATACCGTTGAACTTTTTTAATCGCGAAGCGGAACATGTCGCGGGCTTTGCCAAAGAAGCCGCGGTTGTCACGCATTATCGATTAAAGATGCTGGACGGCACGTTGCAGCCGGACCCTGAATCAAAACTGACCGAACCATATGTTATTCGACCGACGTCTGAAACAATTATTGGCGATGCGATGTCGCGCTGGGTCCAGTCGTATCGTGATTTACCGTTGAAATTGAACCAGTGGGTAAACGTTATGCGCTGGGAAATGCGTCCACGTTTGTTCTTGCGCACATCCGAATTTTATTGGCAAGAAGGCCATAACGCATTCGCCACACATGATGCGGCAAATGCGGATGCGCGTAAAATGCATCAAATGTATGGTGATTATATGCGTGAAGTATTGGCAATTCCGTCGATTATGGGCGAAAAAACACCCGAAGAACGCTTTGCCGGCGCGGATCACACATACACACTGGAACATATTATGCAGGACGGGCGCGCACTCCAGGCTGGCACATCGCATGATCTGGGCCAGCATTTTTCCAAATCATTCGGCATCCAGTTTTTGGATACAGACGGCGTGTTAAAGCATGCCTGGACAACATCATGGGGTGTTTCCACCCGCATGATGGGCAGTTTGTTTATGACGCATTCTGACGATGATGGCCTGGTTCTGCCACCCGCCATTGCCCCATACCAGGTTGTAATTATCCCAATTACGCGTGAAGACACGACAGATTCTTTGAATGCATACGCTGAAAAACTGGGCGAACGCTTGCGCGAAATGGATGTGCGCGTGTTGGTTGATACGTCTGATATGCGTGCCCCGGACAAGATGTGGAAATGGATCAAGCGTGGCGTGCCACTGCGCATAGAAATTGGTTCGCGTGAAATGGATGAAAATAATATAACGGTCACGCGCCGTGATTTGGGCAAATCATCGAAACAGACAATGGCGCTGGACGCATTTGTTGCGGATGTTCATAACATGTTGACCCAGATTCAGCGCGATATGTACGACGCAGTTGTTGCGCGCAATAAAACAATGATTCATGATGTTGCGGATATGGCGGAACTGGAAAGTGCACTGTCGGACGGGAAAATTGGATTTTTCCGTATAAAATATGATTTAACCACAAATGAACAGTTTGAAAAATTGGTGGAAAAATACAAAATATCGCGTCGGTGCCTGGATGATAATGATCCGACATACGTATACATTGCAAAATCATATTAATCCACACCTCTTGTCATCCCGTGGCCCAGGCCACGGGATGACAAGTTCTTAAGTTTTTTTATTCTGAGATTTTTCTCTATCGTCATCCCGGCGCAGGCCGGGATCCATTGCGCCGCAGGCAGCAGCGACACCACATTTGCACTTTGAACTTTGCACCCTGAACTTTTATTTCCAATTATCCGGTATCTGGGCATAATCCGACAGACCGGTTGCGTTTTCATATGTCCTCATATCCCTAGTACTATTGGGCCATATTTCATACAGATACTGTCCATTTATTCGTGCCGACGGTCCGGTCAGTGATGTGCAATTGGCAAATGTACTGCTAAACATCCCAGATGCCGCCGGTCCCGATATCCCCGCAAACAGATTTTCTGGAATACTGGTTATATTGGTGTTATAAAACGTCATGCCAAACATACCCTCCGCCGGGGCGCCCGATATCCCCGCAAATAGGTTTTCGGGAATACTGGTTATATTGGTGTTCTGAAACGTATCGTTAAACATATTCTCCGCCGGGGCGCCACGAACACCCGCAAATAAATCCGCTGGTATACTGGTCAGGCCATGATTAGAAAACGTACCCGCAAACATATACTCCGCTGGGGTAATTGTACCACTAAACAGTGGCCCTTCAGCGGTTTGTAATTGACTGCACTGAGAGAAAGTCAAAGAAAACATAAAGGGCGCGCCATTACCATTTAATTCACCAAACAGGTTGGCTGGGATACTGGTCAGGCCAGACCAATAAAATGTTTCATTAAACATATACTCCGCTGGGGTAATTGTACCGCTAAACAGCGGACCTTCCACGGTTTGTAATTGCCTGCACCAAGAGAAAGTCTTCTCAAACATATACGGCGCCCCATTACCATTTAATTCACCAAACAAGTTTGCCGGGATACTGGTTATAGGCGTTTTATAAAACGTACTGCTAAACATCCTCAACGCCGGGGCGCCAGATATCCCCGCAAACAGGTTTTCTGGAATACTGGTTATTTGGGTGTCTGCAAACGTATTGCTAAACATCCACTCCGCTGGGGCACCAGATATCCCTGCAAACAGATTGGCCGGGATACTGGTTATAGGCGTGTTATAAAACGTACTGCTAAACATACGCTCCGCTGGGGCACCAGATATCCCCGCAAACAAATTTTCCGGGATACTGGTTATATTGGTGTTATAAAACGTACCATCAAACATACTTGCCGCCGGGGCACCAGATATCCCTGCAAACAGGTTTTCGGGAATACTGGTTATTTGGGTACTATCAAACGTATTAGAAAACATATACTCCGCTGGGGCACCAGATATCCCTGCAAACAAATTTTCCGGGATACTGGTTATTTGTGTGTCCATAAACGTCCTGTAAAACATCCACTCCGCTGGTGCGCCAGATATTCCTGCAAACAGGTTTTCGGGAATACTGGTTATTTGGGTACCACTAAACGTACCCGCAAACATCCCCACCACCGGTGCACCGTGAACACCATCAAACAATTCTGCCGGAATTTCTGTTATTGGGGCGGATGCAAACGCACTGGAAAAATTTGGATTCTTGCCATTTTCCAGGGTCGGAAACACGCGACCCAATCGACCAGATATCTTGGCCAGATTGGTTGGCACTTCGCCACCCATCAGGTCCGCCCACAAGAATGAAACTGTCGGGATTTCTGATGCGTCCAGGTCAATTATCGCATAATCCGTTGCGCGCCCACCCAGGGTTATGTCATATTCGCCTGGCGCATCATACGTGTGTGAATACACCGTGTTCCCCAGTGGTTTATTGCGTATCGTTTCTATTTCCCCATCGCCCCAGTTTATAACAAATGTGCCCGCCGCGCCGATGGTCATGCTGTACGATGTTGTATCTGGGGTGGTGGTCATGGTAAATGGTCCACGAACCAATGTATCAATCGCCGTATTCGTGGCAATCGTATCCGCCGCCAGTTTAGTCGCGTATTCGCCCGTGCCATAGCTGGTCGTTTTTTCACCATTCAGGTATTCGTTCGCAATATCCACCACGGTCAGCAAGTATTCCATATTTGCCGCAACCTTTGGGTTTTCCAATTCCGGGTTATATGGTAAATCAATCCCCCAACGTGCGTTCAAATACTGGTGAATATATTCAACGTTCACCATTTCTGCCGAATGCGCGGTTGGTAAAAACATGAATAAAGCAAAGAAAAACGACAATATTTTACGCAACATCCATCCCCCCATTTGCCGAAGATAAACCACCGTTTTTTTTCGGCAT
>JADINC010000069.1 GCA_017694255.1 Candidatus Enterousia avistercoris
GAAAAAACGCCCATTTTATGGGCGTTTTATATAAATACTGTGAATGTTTTCCGATTCGCGAACGCGCCCAGCATAGCATATTTTTCACAATTTTGCAAAAATCTTTTATCTTGCCAGGTGGTTAAAAAGCGCGGTAAAATGTTCCTAGGCTAGGTAGTAATGAATCTAGTTTTTAACAAAACCATAAGGATATATTATGAAAAAGATAGTCTTGACATCATTGTTAGCAGTTTTTGCAGCAGCCAGTGCGAACGCGGCGGATTATTTCGTCGGTGGTGCGGCCAGCCTGAAATTAAATGATGAACATACGAATGTTATGGGTATCGCGCCAGAAGTTGGCTGGAAATACAACGATAACTGGGATTTTGGTATCGGTGCCGGCTTTATGTACAATGGTGATTTGACATCGGCTGATTTGGTCGATATAGACAGATACGAATATGGCGTTGATCTGTTTGCGCGTTACAAAGTCGCACAGTGGGGCAATTTTAAATTGCTGTTAAAGGGTACTGTTGGCGCAGATTTCGCAACATATTCATCTGATATGGATGCGATTGATGGCGAAACGTCAATTGCGCTGGGGGCATCGATTGCACCAATGGTCACATACGATGTATCCGAAGCGTTTACACTGTATGCGAATTTGAACTTTATGGGCATCAGCGCTGGTTATACATTTGAAAATGAAGACCTGAATATTGATGATGGCTGGAATATCGGACTGTTCGGTGATTCTGCAAATGTGTTGAATACCGGTTCGTTCCAGATTGGTTTCTTGTATAATTTCTAGTCATGAAAAAAATCCCGCCGTGTGGCGGGATTTTTTATATATGTATTCGACCCATGGGTGCATGGCGGCAGTTGTTGTACCAATAAAAAAATTGTCATTGGGACTGTTTTGTGTCTATCCCAGTTTTTTGCGAATTTCCAGCCGTTTTTTTGATAAAAATTCCCAGATTTTTCTTGACAATGCGCGGGTTCGTGGTTATAGTATGTTCACTTTCCGTGTAAATAAGGAAAGAAAAAAAACACAGAAATCTGCGTATCTTGACAGATTTATAATCACGGCGATGCCGTTGAAATAAGTCTGGGCTGGCGGATTATGTGCAGAAAAATATAAAGGAAAAACAAAGAGATTTTGAATGCCAACAGTAAATCAACTGATTCGGAAACCACGTAAAAAGGTCGTCGTTAAATCTACGGCGCCGGATATGATGGAATCTCCGCAAAAGCGCGGTGTGTGCACGCGTGTGTATACGACTACGCCAAAAAAACCTAATTCGGCCCAACGTAAAGTGGCCCGTGTTAAGCTGGCTAATGGACGCGAAGTTACAGCCTATATCCCGGGCGAAGGGCATAATTTACAGGAACATAGCGTTGTTATGATCCGTGGTGGTCGTGTAAAGGACTTGCCTGGTGTGAAATATCACATTATTCGTGGTGTTCTGGATACCAAGGGCGTGGAAAGCAGAAAACAGGGGCGGTCCCTGTATGGTGCCAAGGCTGGCAAATAATAATTACACGCGGGCAACCGTGTGAGTAATTTGGTGTAAAACCGAGTGAAGAAATAAAAAGGATAAAATAAAATGTCAAGACGCAAAAGTGCAGCTAAACGTGAAATTCTGCCAGATTCAAAGTATAATAATCTGGTCGTTGCAAAATGTATTAATGTTGTTATGTGGGACGGCAAAAAAGAAGTTGCCGAAGATACTGTTTATGGTGCGTTAGATGCGCTGAAAAAAATCGCAAAAGATGGCGATGAATTAACAGCTTTCTTGGAAGCGGTTGATGCGTTAAAACCATCGGTCGAAGTCAAAGGGCGTCGTGTTGGTGGTGCAACATACCAGGTGCCTGTCGAAGTTAGACCAGCACGCCAACAGACTTTGGCGTTGCGCTGGTTGGTGGCGTATGCGCGTAAACGTGGTGAACGGTCAATGAAAGACAGATTGTTCGGTGAACTGCGTGATGCGCTGAACGGCCAGGGTGGGGCATTTAAAAAGAAAGTTGATACCCACAAAATGGCAGAAGCTAATAAGGCGTTCGCGCATTTCCGTTGGTAATATAATTTGGGCAAAATAAAAAACAACAATACAAAAAAAGGAAAAGGAAAACATGTCAGTTGGAAAAACCGCACCTTTGCATATGTATCGCAATATCGGTATTATGGCCCATATTGACGCAGGCAAGACAACTACGTCGGAACGTATTTTGTTCTATACTGGTAAAACATACAAAATTGGTGAAGTGCACGATGGTGGCGCAACCATGGACTGGATGGAACAGGAACAAGAACGTGGAATCACAATTACTTCTGCGGCTACGACATGTTTTTGGCGCGATCATCGTATTAACCTGATTGATACGCCGGGGCACGTGGACTTTACAATGGAAGTAGAACGTTCGCTGCGCGTGCTGGACGGCGCGGTTGCGGTGTTTGAATCTGTGTCCGGGGTTCAGCCACAGACAGAAACAGTGTGGCGCCAGGCGGATCGTTATAATGTGCCACGTATTTGCTTTGTAAATAAAATGGATCGTATTGGTGGAAACTTTTTCCGCTGTGTTGATATGATCCGTGAACGTTTGGGGGCAAATCCGCTGGTCGTGAATTTCCCAATTGGATCTGAATCTGATTTCCGTGGGGTTGTTGATGTTGTTGAAATGCGCGGTATCGTTTGGGAAGATGACCTGGGTAAAGACCCACATGTCATTGATATCCCAGATGATTTGAAAGAGAAAGCAGAAGAACTGCATAACAAATTAATCGAAGAAGTTGTAACGCTGGATGATGATATTATGGAAGCCTATATGGAAGGCAAAAAGCCAGATGTTGCAACAATTAAAAAATTAATCCGCAAGGGTACAATTGCACAAAACTTTAACCCAGTGTTGTGCGGTACGGCGTTCAAAAACAAGGGTGTTCAGCCGTTGTTAGATGCGATTGTTGACTATTTGCCCAGCCCGTTGGATATCCCAGCGATTAAAGGTACGGCAATGGATAAAACAACCGTTATTGAACGTCATGCTGATCCAAAAGAACCGTTCAGCGCGCTGGCGTTCAAGGTTGCAAATGATCCATTTGTTGGAAACCTGATGTTCATTCGTATTTATTCAGGTAAATTGACCGCGGGCTCATATATCTATAATTCGAATCGTGATAAACGTGAACGCGTCGGACGTATGTTGTTGATGCATTCTAATCAGCGCGAAGAAATTAAAGAAGCGTCTGCGGGTGATATTATCACACTGGTTGGTATGAAAGAAACAATCACGGGTGATACACTGTGCGATGAATCAAATCCGATTATTTTGGAAAACATCCATGTCCCAGAACCGGTTATGAGCATTGCGGTCGAACCAAAGACCAAGGCGGATATTGAAAAAATGTCGTTGGGGCTGCAGGCGTTGGCCAAAGAAGATCCGTCGTTCCGTGTGTCTGTGGATGAAGAATCTGGCCAGACAATTTTGGCGGGTGTTGGTGAATTGCATCTGGAAATTTTGGTGGACCGTTTGCTGCGCGAATTCAAGGTTGATGTTAATGTCGGCGAACCGCGTATTGCGTATCGTGAAACTTTCCGCAAGGCCGTGACCGAAGAATATACACATAAAAAACAGTCTGGTGGTTCGGGTCAGTACGCCCAGGTAAAGATTGTTTTTGAACCGTTGGAACCAGGTTCTGGATATGAATTCGAAAACAAGATTGTCGGTGGGGCAATTCCAAAAGAATATATCCCCGGCGTTGAAAAGGGTTTAAAGATAGCACAACAGACTGGTGTTCTGATTGGCTATCCAACAGTGGATTTCAAAGCGACATTGATTGACGGTAAATATCACGAAGTTGACTCTAATGTTCTGTGCTTTGAAATTGCGGCGCGTGCCTGTTTCCGCGAAGCAATGAAAAAGGCATCGCCAAAATTATTGGAACCGATTATGAAACTTTCGGTTACAACACCGGAAGAATATGTCGGGGACATTATTGGTGACCTGAACAGCCGCCGTGGACAAATCAATGGTATCGAAACTCAGTTCGGCAACCAGATGATTTCGGCATTCGTTCCATTGGCAAATCTGTTCGGATATGTCAAGACATTGCGTTCTTTGTCCCAGGGACGTGCAAATCCATATATGGAATTGTCGCACTATGACGAAGTGCCGCAGAATGTCGCAGATGAGGTTATTAAAAAGCTGACAAAATAAAAATAAAAAAAGATTGTGATTTTTGATTTCTGGTTTATGATTTGGTAGAAATCCAATGAATCGGAAATCAGATTTAAGAAA
>JADINC010000070.1 GCA_017694255.1 Candidatus Enterousia avistercoris
ATAAATAGGAGAGAAAAAATGCGGAAAACCGGGATTTTTGACAATAAAAAAATGCCGAATCTAAACGGTGGTTTTTTTTCGGCATTGATTTTTATTAAATTTTATCGAAATATCAAAAACATTACAAGAAAATTTTTGCGCATTTCCCCTTTATTTCCTTTCCCACGAAAAAAGCACATCTCCCAGCGGCCCGGCCCCCCCGCACTACACAGTTCTCCTTTTTTGTCATCCCGTGGCCTGGGCCCCGCGAAAACGTCAGTTTTCGTGGGTGGATTCAGACCACGGACCCCAGGTAATAAAACTTGTCGCGAATGCGACACAAATACCTGCGGTGCAGTGGATCCCGGCCTGCGCCGGGATGACGATAGAGAAAAATATTAAAATAAAAAAACTTAAAAACTTGTCATCCCGCGGCCCGGGCCCCGCGCGACGTGTCGCGTGGGTGGATGCAGACCGCGGGACCCAGGTCATGAGACTCCTGTGCGCCAGCACAGACAATATTTTTGTCATTGCGAGTGAAACGAAGCAATCCAGTAATAATAATGCACGCGCGCATGCGCGCGACTCTATTCACCTGGATCCTGGGGTCAAGCCCCAGGATGACAAGTTCTTAAGTTCTTTTTATTTTGTAGTTTTGTTGTTATTGGTTTATTTTGTGATTATTTTTTTATAATCGTTTTTAAAAAAAAAGAAAAAGTGTGTCATCCCGTGGCTTGACCACGGGGGTGACATGTTTTTAAGTTCTTTTACTTTGAGATTTTTCTCTATCGTCATCCCGGCGCAGGCCGGGATCCATTGCGTCGCAGACACTTGTGTCGTCGCACCGCGCCACCACATTTGAACTTTGCACTTTGAAAAAACGGGGCGTGGCCCCGTTTTTTATGCAACTTTTTTTGCATCACGCAATATTTCAACCGGTGGCTTTTTCCCAGCAACCACATCTTTATCAATAACGATTTCGGTCAAATCTTCTTTATCCGGGGCATCAAACATCGGCTGTAATAATATTTTTTCCAATATACTGCGCAGACCACGCGCGCCCGTTTTACGCGCCACTGCCAATTTTGCAATTTCGCGCAATCCGTCATCAGTTATGGTTAATTTCACCCCATCTATTTCCAGCATTGCTGCATACTGCTTTACAATTGCATTTTTCGGTTCAGTCAAAATTTTGACCAGTGCATCTTCATCCAAATCCTGCAATGTTGTGATAACCGGCAAACGCCCAACCAATTCTGGGATAATACCAAACTTTACCAAATCTTCGGGTTGCACATCATCCAGATAATTTTTAGATTCGCGTTCCTTTTTCGATTCGACATTTGCGCCGAAACCAATTCCTGCGCGTGCATTTTTGCGCGACCCAATTATTTTATTCAGCCCATCAAACGCCCCGCCACAAATAAACAGAATCTTTGACGTATCCAGTTGAACCGTAGCCTCGCCCGGGTGCTTGCGACCTGCACCACCCGCCGGCACATTTGCAACCGTGCCTTCGACCAACTTTAACAACGCCTGTTGTACCCCTTCGCCAGAAACATCCCGCGTCAGCGATGGATTTTCAGATTTACGCGCAATTTTATCAATTTCATCGATATAGATTATACCGCGCCCCGCACGTTCCACATCAAAATTCGCATTCTGCAACAACCGCGTTAAAACGCTTTCCACGTCATCACCAACGTATCCAGCCTCGGTCAAAGTGGTGGCATCTGCGATTGCGAACGGCACATCCAAAATACGCGCCAGTGTCTGGGCAAACAATGTTTTACCCGTTCCCGTTGGCCCAATCAACAGCACATTAGACTTTTGAATTTCTACATTGGTCATATCAGCAACACTGTGCCGCTTATAGTGATTATACACCGCCACCGACAACGTGCGCTTTGCCGTATCCTGGCCAACGATATATTCATTCAAGAAATTATAAATCTGGCGTGGGGTCGGCAATTTTGCCCGTGCACTATCAACATCTGCCCGCCGGTCATCTGCCATAATATCATTGCACAAATTAATACATTCGTCACAAATGCATACATTACGCCCACTGACCAGTTTTTTCACTTCATACACCGCTTTGCCACAAAAACTGCAAAACTGTGGTGCCGCGCCCTGTTGTTCATCTGATGATTTTATTTTATCGTCGCTCATATCCAAAAATCCCCCATAAAATCAAACAACATTATTTACGTTTTAAAATATCGTCAATCAGCCCGAATTTTTTTGCTGCCTCGGGATCCATCCAGTTATCACGTTCCATGGCATCGAACAGTTCTTTTTCTTTACGTCCTGTAAATTCAGACATTTGCTTAATCAACATCTTTTTATTTTTCTGATATTGATTCATACGAATTTCCATATCTGTAATTTGCCCTTCGGCGCCGGCCATTGGCTGGTGAATCATAATCTGGGTATTTGGCAGAACAAAACGTTTTCCCTTTTCCCCGGCCGCCAACAGCACCGACCCCATTGACGCCACCAGTCCCATACCAATGGTTGAAACCGGCGATTTGATATACTGCATAGTATCCATAATTGCCCACCCGGCGGATACATCACCCCCCGGCGAATTAATATATACCGATATATCTGCATTTGGATTTTCCGATTCCAAGAACAATAATTGCGCCACAATTGAATTTGCCATATTCGGTTCAATTTGCCCGTTAATCATAACAATGCGATCACGCAACAAACGTGAATAAATATCAAAAGAACGTTCACCGCGTGGCGATTCTTCGATAACCATAGGTATTAATGCCATAATAAAATCCCCTAATTTTTCTACAAATAAAACTATATCATACAAAAACCCGATTCGCGAATTTATCATATATATAGGCAAACCACAAAAAAATACAAGCTATATTATATTGACAAAACAAACAAACAGTATAATATTAAAATAATAAAAAAGGATTTTTATGGAACCCGAATACTCAATTGGCTTTTATATCCTAGAAGCCAAACGTGCAAAACGCCGTATATTAGAATGCGAACGCGCAATAGCACACCTGCAACAAAATGGCTATAACACAAAAATAATAAAAAGATTAACTGCTGAAAAACAGGCGGCCGAATGCGATTTACACTTGAACCAATCATACATTCGTGCATACAAAATTCTTACGACCAAAATAAACCAAATCGAAAAATACGCATATAAAAAATATGCACGCGCCATCCAGCATAAAATTTTACCCAACATTCAAAAACAGCGTACAAAATAAAAACCGCCCGACTGGGCGTTTTTTATTATGCAACCTTTTTCATATCGCGCTTTACACTGCGGATATATTTGCGCAAATCATCAATTGGCACCAAAGCCCCATCACGCTTTTCCGCCGACCAATAATCCCAGCCATTAAAACTGGCACAATGCTGCAACCGCGCCGCCATAACATGAATAGACGCTTTGCCATGCAAAGAATGCGCCAATTGCCCATCACGCGTAATCATAACACGTTCACCACGCGGACTGACCAAAGTTTGACCCACATACAGCAACCCTGCTTCTATCAATTCTTTGAACGCAACACGAACTTCATCACGTTTTGGTGTTGAAACCTCTATACCAGACAAATCAATTGGCTGCACGGCATCGACGCGTGCGCGCGCCGCCGCAACATATGTTTCATCACGTTCAATCCCGATAAATTTCCGCCCCAGTTCTTTGGCCACCGCCGCGGTAGTGCCACTGCCTAAAAACGGATCCAGAATAACGTCGCCCGATTTGGTTGACGACAAAATCACCCGACGCAACAGGTCCATAGGCTTTTGTGTATTATGCAGACTTTTACCATCTGCACCCTTGACCCGCTCTTCGCCCAGACAAATATTTATATCCCAATCTGAACGCATTTGTTTTCCGCCGTTCATTTTTTTCATAGTTTCATAATTAAATGTATATTTGCCCGTTTTACGTGGTGTCGCCCAAATCAGCGTTTCATGCGCATTTGTAAACCGCGTTCCACGAAAATTCGGCATAGGATTAGTTTTAACCCAAACAATATCATTTAATATCCAAAATCCCAAATCTTGCAAAATTGCCCCAACCCTAAAGATGTTATGATAGCTGCCGATAACCCACATTGCGCCATCTGGTTTCAAAACGCGTTTGCATTCTGTCATCCACGCACGTGTAAAATCATCATATGCCGCTGGGCTGTCGAACGCATCCCATGAATCGCGCACCGCACGGGCCGCCGTTTGATCTTCGGGTCGATACAGCGTTTTTTCACCCAATTGCAGGTTATACGGACTGTCTGCGAACACCGCATCAACCGACGCATCAGGAATTCCACGCATAACTTCTATGCAATCACCGGCTAAAATTTGGTTTAAATATTTTTCCATCTCTCTCTGGTCTCAGGATACATTTTATCATAAAATGCCCCATTTAAAAAGTTGCCCCACAACCAATTCGCACAAATAAATCACTTGATTTTTATAAAAAAGCAATTTTTTACCCCACATTTCGATTTGCAATTTCTGCTTTACAGTTCCAATTTTGACTGCTACCGTATATGGGTATGAGATGTCCGTACTGTAATTCAACCGACAGCCGGGTCACAGATTCCCGGCCTGATACCGAAGATGCAATCATTCGGCGTCGTCGCGTATGCAATCAATGTGGTGCAAAATTCACCACGGTTGAACGCGTTCAAATGCGTGATTTAATGGTTCGTAAAAACAGCGGCAAACTGGAACCATTCGACCGTGAAAAATTGCGGCGCAGTATAAAACTGGCATGTCGCAACCGCGACGTCGGGGACGAACAGATTGAAAAATTGGTTACATCTATACACAGACGCCTGGAAACAGAAACGGCCGATGACACGGTCACCAGCGCTATGGTTGGTCAAATGGTGTCTGATTCATTATTAAACCTGGATCCGATTGCGTTTGTACGTTTTGTATCTGTATATCGCAAATTTTCCCGCATTTCGGATTTTAAAAAGATACTGGACCAAATACCCCAGGCTGATGACAATGCCGCGGTATGCCAGTTACCAAAAACATCACTATTCTGAACAAATCCATGAAAAAAATATTTACATTTTTAATAGCAATCTTGTTGCCGTTTGGCGCATTTGCATATGATGCCCCAGATTTAGATATCTTATCTGGTGGCGATGCCAGTTTATATGAACAGATATTCCTGCTCCAGGATGCCGAAGAAATCAGCGCGGCCCAAAAATTACAAGAACAACTGGAAGACCCACTGTTAATGAACGAAGTTTTATACCAGCGTTATATTTCTGACACATACCGCACCCGTGGCAAAGAATTAGTTGCCTGGATGGAAAAATACTATGACATGCCGGGTGCCGATCGCATGGTGAAATTGGCAAAAATAAAACAGGCAACTGTTCGCAAGGCATACATTCCACGCACAATCAGTGGTGGCGCATCAATTGAAACAGCACAATCCGAAACATGGACCGCGAAAAAATACAGTGGCGACACAAATACAAAGATAAACCAATTCAAACGCGCAATCCGCAGTGGTTCTACGAAACGCGCACGCTTAATACTTGAAGATTCATCATTCAAACGTAAATTAACAGAATCTGACTATGGGCGTCTGGCGGGCCGTCTGTCATTTATATATTATACAAATGGCGAATACGAACTGGCAAAAAAATGGGGGTTTGTTGCCGCGGATGCAAAATCAGAATATGGTCTGTGGGCAATGGGATTGCTGTATTACAAGGAAGAAAAATTTAATGAAAGCGAAAAATATTTCAGTGCAATTTTAGACCTGGAACAAATAAACAATGCCCGCAAAACCGAAGCGGCATTTTGGGCGGGCCGCGCGGCAGATGCGAACGGCGACCGCAGTGCAGCCAAACAATACTGGAAAATTGCGGCCGCACATCCAATGGCGTTCTATGGCGCACTGGCATCTGTGATGTTGGGTCACACACCAAAATATGAATTTTTTGAACAAGATATTACCGACGAAGATATCGATGAACTGCGCGAAACAAAAT
>JADINC010000071.1 GCA_017694255.1 Candidatus Enterousia avistercoris
TTCAATTACTGATTGAACTTTATTTATCATTTTCACTGTTCACCGAATAATAATATTCTAATTTTTCATGGTCATAATCTTCTATGCGCCCATCGGGCAATACCAACATGCGCGTAATACCGATTTGTTCAACAAATTCCGGATTATGGCTGACCACTATAATCGTGCCAGCAAAATCATGAAAATTATCGCCAATTATCATTTGCGTTTCTGGATCCAGGTGATTTGTTGGTTCGTCCAATATTAATAAATTTGCCCGCCGCAATAATAATTTACATAATGCCACACGCGCCCGTTCCCCGGGCGATAACACCCCGACAAGCTTGAACACATCCGTACCAAAGAACAAAAAATTTGCCAATGCCGCGCGTAATTGCAAATCTGTATATTCCGACCCAGATACATTTTCTAATACTGATTTATTTAAATCTAATTGCTCTAATTCCTGGGCATAATATGCAATATCGGTTTTAGGATTTATATCTATTATACCGCGTTCAGGCGTCAAAAATCCCATTATCAGTTTTAACAATGTTGACTTGCCCGCCCCATTTTCACCAACAATTAAAAACCGTTCACCACCAGTAATATGAAACGACAAATTACGATATAACAGTTTTTTGCCCGGATACCTAAACCACAGATTATCCACCATTATTGGGAATCGCGCCCCATCATGCAATGGCGCCAAATTCATTTTTACTTTTTTATATTCCGCATCACGCACGGTCCTGTGTTCCATTAATTTTTTCAGTTGTGCCGCGCGTGTATGTCCAGCCTTTTTAATACTGTGATTTGTTGGACTGGCGGCATTTGCGCGTGCAACGAATTCAGATAAATGCTTTATCTGCCTGTTTTCTGATTCTATTTTCGCCTGTTGCCGTACGCGCATTTGTGCAATTTTATTTTTATAATCATCATAATTTCCATCAATCAGCGTTATTTTATGCGTTGTTTTATCAACAAATAAAATTTTTGAAACAATTTTATTTAAAAAATCTGTATCATGGCTGATAATCAGAACACTGCCTTTATAGTGCTTTAAATAATCACAAACGAATTCACGACTGGCCGCATCCAGATGATTTGTTGGTTCGTCCAGCAATAAAATATCTGACACAGAATATAACAGACGTGCAAATGCAACCTTGGACTTTTGCCCACCAGACAAATCAGATATACGCATATCAACCAAATTACCCAATTGCATATTTTCAATTATATTCAGCATTGCAGACTCGGCATTATATACATCGTAATAATCCAGTCTTTCTTGAATTTGTGATATTTTATTTTGGATATTTTCATCATCTGGCGAATTTGCCAATGCAACATATAAATCATTTAACTCAGATTCCAACCGTGCAATCGGGCGCGCGGTGCAAATAAAATCCCAAACTGTTTCATCTGGATTTTTTATTTCAATCTGCTGTGGTAAATATCCGATATTTGCACCACCCGTATCAATAAATCCGGCATCTGGGACAATTTGCCCCAACATAATTTTAAACAGTGTTGTTTTTCCTGCACCATTAACGCCAACAATACCAACCTTTGCCCGTGCTGGCATATTAAACCCGGCACCATCATATACAACATTTGTTCCAAAAGATAAAGTCAGATTTTCTGCACGCATGCCAAAATTTTATGAAAATTTGTTTTTATAGCAAGCATTTATTGCTATAATTAACACACAGGAGAAAAAGAATTATGAAAAAATTACTATCTGTTTTATTTGCTTTATTTTTAATTGCATGCACCAACCCAGACATATCCGGCACATGGACCCAACCCGTGCCAAATATGCCAACCATGACCCAAGGATTTATATTAAATCCAGACGGCACGGCAAAATCAGTCAACATGGCAACATTGCAATACGAAACATGGACATTAAATGGCAATGAATTAACAATGACCGGTCGCAGTATTGGCAATGGTCAAACAATTGAATTCAGTGAAACATATATACTAGAAAAATTATCACCAGATACACTGGTATTGCGAAACGGCGATATGGAATTAACATATACCCGCCAATAAAAAAACCGCCCATACGGGCGTTTTTTATTCAAAACACTTGCGCAGTGTTTCACCTGTATCATGCGCATCCACGCGTTTATTGCGTATTTCTTCGGCGGCCTTGATTTTTTGTTTGACTAATATAACATCTGGATGTGCCTGTAATTCCGTGTTCAGTTCTGTAATTGCGGCATCAATATCTGATGTATTACGCACAAAAACTGGCGGTATAGAATCAGCCGCAACATATATTGAATCTGTTAATTCTTTTTTAAAATCGTCCATAACAGACAGATATGCACGAATATGTTCATCTTCGTGTGATAAAATCGCATTATAAGAACATGTATTTGGTTTATGCCGTATATCAATCTGGACCAAGAAATCACTGTATCCCACCACCGCATACACAGATTTCAGTGCGACACAATATCCATCTTCGATATTTGTAATATCTGCTACAATATCGTAATTATCAACCATTGTTGCCACGACATTACCATGTAATAAATCCATGTGGCGCAGTGGTTGAACAACTTCCTTGGACCATATTGGTGTTTTCAAATCCACCCGCGGGTTTAATTTATACGCCAAACAATCATCACCCGCCCATGCCGGCACCGATATTAATAACCAAGACAAGTATATAAATCGTGTTGCATGCATTTTTATAAATCGCCCGCCCCTTGCTTTTTCAAGTATTCTGTAACGAACGCATTTCCATATTGCTTATATAATTCTTCGGCCAACAGCACAGATGAACGTCCCGATTCAAACAGCCGCAACAAATTTCCTAATCCGCCCAATTCAGTATTTAATATAACTGATTCACCTGTGACCGGTCGCGATAATAACACAGCACGTTTTAAATTAGGATATGCCTTACCCTGGATAAATGCCATTTCCAGTGGATTTAAATTCCAATATTGATAGTCCGACGCATCAGCCGCCGGATTACGGAAAAACAGTACTGTTTGTGCCTGGCCGCGAACAACATCCCCAATTCCCAGTTTATCCAACACATTTGCCCGCTGGAATGCGACCATATATGCCTGGCGATTTTTACGTCCTTCTTGCAGACCCGTTATAAAATTTTCACGGAACATTTTATTTTCCAGCATCGGCGCCGTTTCATCAATCATAATCAGTGATGGATTTCCACCCGACACCGTTATATTGTTAATTCTGTGTAATATATATGAAATAACCGCCGGGGCCAACGTTTCATCTTGTAAAATATCGGTAAAGTCAAACGTTGTCAGACGTGAATTTAAATCCAACGTATCTGAATCTTCATTAAAGATATCACCATATTGCAGCGGATCAATCCACTTTTTCAGTTCACTGCGCATATTACCTGCGGATGAAAAACAACTTTGCCACAGATTTTTCAACAATCTGTCTTTTTCACCCAGATAGTCAAAATTTACCGACACTGCACGTGCAATTTCATCTGCTGAATTTGGATCTGTGGCCCCCGTAATCATTGCGAACCACCGGCGCAAGAACGCGCGATTTTCCGCTGTATCCGGCATTTTCAGCGGATTTAAATGTGTTTGAAAACTGTCCGCGTTTGCATCATTATTTTTTTCTTTTCCGTGCATAGTTATATATTTACCACCCACCGACAGCGTAAATATTTCAGCCCCCTTATTTCTGTCAAAAAAGAACGCCTTTAACCGCTGGTGCCGCAATGATTGTGATATCAAGAAACTAAACAATGTTGTTTTACCACCACCCGTGGGTCCAATTGTTAATGTATGTGCCACCGCCGCTGGTGCCGCAGACACATGGAATTGGAATTGATATGGTGTTCCCTGGGCAGTTGGGAAAATAACCAACGGTCCCGGACCCCAATCACTGTTTGCAACACCGCGTGGTGTACTGGACATAGGTATACTGATTGCCGCCGTACGTGATAACATTTTAAATCCGCGCGGAAAAGTGTCAAATCCTGGGATTTGTGCAAACCATGAAACTTTTGCAGCAAACGTTTCGACCACTGGCGAAACCCCAAAAGACGCAGCAATTTTATTAAATTCATCGATATATTTTTGTAAATCTTCGATGGTTGCACCAAAGACTATAAACAACGGATAATAATTTACCAGACTTTGATTTCCGGCGATATTTTCGTCCATCGCGCTTTGTGCAACATTAATTTGTTCTTCGGCTGATTTTTCGTTTTCTTCGGCGGTTGCACGACGTTGTCTGATAACGTTTTCCACATCTGCGGTTCCCAAAATATTAAAACCATTCATACAAATCATTTCTGTTTGTATTGTAAAAACAGAATTATAGAAATCTTCGTCCAAATAATCCGGCGACATTTTAAAAGACAACATTGCCGCAAAAGATTGCCGCCCGGCCCCAATATACCGAATAATCCCATTATCCAGAAATTCTACATCATCCACCGTCGCCATTTCTGCGATATTCTGATTACATACAATTGGTGCAGGCTTTGTAATCGGCGATAAAATTCGTCCAAAGAATTTTGCCATATTATCTGGCGAATCATTGCGCAAAACTGTTGGTTTATATGCGGCCAATATTGTTTCAATATAATTACAATACTGGTTTAATTTTGCCCGCGCATCATTTCCACGTACTGATATTACAATATAGTAATTATTATTAAAAATACGTAAACCTTGGGCTTTCCATTTATTGTATATTTTTTGTAAAACAGGCTGGTCAAATTCATAATTTGTATTTTCACCAACTGCATCGCGTACCATATAGAACCGCAACACAACATTTGGGTCCCGAATTTGATTAAACAATTGCGCCCGCAAATCTAAAAATTTTTCACGTGTTGCGTCATCTTGCATACTGGTTTGAACACCATTGACACGATATACACGAATAATACCACCATCTGTTAATGTCATAGAATTATCCGTATAAACGGTTTTAAACGACAAATATTGGTAATATTTGCTGTACCCGAATTTAGGGAATATTTTACGTACCAATGTCGGCACATATATCATCATTATTATAAAAACCAGAACAACAGCCATTACCAATATAATTGCTGTTATTGGGAATCCACCACCTGCGAAATATTTAAAAAATCCGTTCATTTTTATGCCGCCAACCTGCCTGGTATTTTCTTTTTTAACAATTGTATTTTTGCCGCCACAATCTGTCCCAACTGTGGTTCACGTTTTGAAAAAGCCGCCAAAATCATATGTACCACAATAACAGATATTAAAAAATACAGCGGATTAACAAAAGAATCAGTCCCCGAAACAACAAATCCAATAATGAAAATAAAGATAAATATTATAAATTGCACAGCAAAATTAATAACCGCCAACGTATAAGGCACATAAAATATGCGTGCTGGATTTGCCAATGCTTTTAATACTTGTTGCTTCATTTTTGGATTAATCTCCCCTCCCGTTGCTTGAATTATAACAATTTCAACAGTTTTCAACAAGTATAAAAAGCACACCTAAAATTTTGTTAAAACTGTTGAAAACAAGCATATTTTTCAACAGTTAATTAAACACATTACTTTTTCAACATTTTTAACAAACACCGCAGAAATACTGGAAAAAATTGTTGAAAACCTGTTAATAAAAAACTAAAAAACGTTTTCAACAAAACCAACACCCCCTATAACAACAACAAATATTTAATAATTATTTGATTTTTTGTAAAAACTGTTTATAATCAGGTCCGTAAAAAGGATCAGATATGAAATTTTTAAGTTCATTAAAGGCTTGGAAAAAACGCGGTAATGTAAAACAAATTCGCCGTGGTAAACAGGTTATATTAATTGACCCTGATAATCCAAAGTTCAAGGCTAAACAGGGCTTCAAGAAAAAATAAATATACATGCATATTTGCGTACGTATTATTTTTATGTCCGGTATTCCGGGCATTTTTTATTAATATTTAAAACAATGAAAAATCATTCATAAATGCCGCACCCAGGGCGGTGTCAACTTCGGCCCCGGATAATCCAGCCATACGTAAATATTGAATCTGGGGGGATGATGGCCGATAAATTGATGCACTGTGTTCTGCCGAATTCGGTATTGATAAAATTCGTTGTGCTGGGGTAAATTCGATTCTGGCTGTTTTATCCGCCATCGCAGAAAATCCTATATCAGAAATTGCGTTTTTAGAATTTTTTTCAATTATTGCCACCGCACTTAACTTTGATTTTGTATTTCGACCCGCCACCAGTTTATTTTTTACCAATATTGTTGTATCATCGCCAACATGTGTTGCCATGCATTCATATTTTAAATCATTGTAATTTTCCATCAAAATATGTCCACGACATTCAGAATTTTTCCCGGCATTTTTGATAAAAATGTTAAAAAAAGCCGGCAATTTATTTTTTACACGCACGTCTATAAATACATTTTGATTATCGACATTTATATTAACATCCAGCCGGCAATTACCGGCAATTTCGCCAACATATATAATATGAACTGGCCGGGCATATTTCCGATTAATATCACATCCGACAATTGTAGATAATTCTGGGCAAAATACACCATTGCGGAAAACGGCTGTTTCCGCTGGAAAAGTTTTTATATTGAATTCGTCCCACATGTATGACATATTACCTGCATTATAAAGGAAATAATTATGGGATTCAATTGTGGAATTGTTGGATTGCCAAATGTTGGCAAATCTACGTTATTTAATGCATTGACGCAAAGTGCAGCGGCTGATGCGCAAAATTATCCGTTTTGTACCATTGAACCAAATACCGGGCGTGTTGTTGTACCAGATGCAACATTACACAAACTGGCAGATGTGGCAAAATCGCAAAAGATTATACCGACCCAGTTGGAAATTGTTGATATTGCGGGCCTGGTACGTGGTGCATCAACTGGCGAAGGGCTGGGGAATAAATTTTTGGGTAATATATTATCCACCGACGCAATAATTCATGTTGTTCGGTGTTTTGAAAACGATGATATTGTGCATGTAAATGGAAAAATAGATCCATTGGCCGATATTGATACAATTGAAACAGAACTGATGCTGGCCGATATCGAAAGTTTGGATAAACAAATCAAGAATCTTGAAAAAAAAGCCCACGGTCTGGATAAAAATGCGATAAAGTTATTATCGGATGCAAACGCTATTCGTGATGGTTTGGCCCGTGGTGTGCCGGCCCGTGCGACCGATATGGACGCCCATCCATTTAATTTATTAACGGCTAAACCAGTTATTTATGTATGTAATGTAGATGAAGCATCTGCCGCAAACGGGAACAAATTTTCTAACGCGGTACGTGAAAAATACGGTGCCACCGCCCCTGTTTTAGTCATATCATCAAAAATAGAAATGGAAATAGCGCAAATTGTTGACCCCACCGAACGCAAAATGTTTTTGGATGATTTGGGGTTATCAGAATCTGGTCTGGACCAAATTATTCGCACTGGATACGCAACATTGGGACTGCAAACGTTTTATACCATTGGCCCAAAGGAAGCGCACGCATGGACAATCACGCGTGGCATGACCGCGCCCCAGGCGGCCGGAAAAATCCATACTGATTTTGAACGTGGGTTTATTCGTGCTGAAATTATATCACCAGCAGATTTTATAGAATACGGTGGCGAAGTCGCCGTCAAAGAGGCTGGAAAAATGCGTCTGGTTGGCAAAGAATATATTATGCAAGAAGGCGATATTTGTCATTTCTTATTTAATAATTGACATTTATATATTTTTGTATAATATGCAGATGTGTGTCGTAATATTTTGAACGAGGCGTACATAAAAAAACATTTTTGGGAACGCCTACAATTTGGATAAAATCCAAAGGAGATTACGCTCTGTTTTTTTTCAAAAAAATGCCGGCATTTACCGGCTTTTTTTATATTTTTTTACATTGATATTAATTTTTCTAATTTTTCGTTTGCGTCCCGGCTTTTTTCATCAATTTCTGCAATTTTGCCGGCAACATCTGCGCCAGATAATAATTGCGCGGTCAGATCCCTTTTTTCGGCATTTAATTTTTCCAGGTACCGTTGTAATTTCAAAGAAACGATATATTTTTCCGCCGCCCCACGGTCCAGATTCATATCGCCCACATCACCATCCAGTGAAATATTTAACGTTGCCAAAAAATCCGCATATCTTTCGGCAATATCTGGGTATTTATCTGTGATAAAAATCAATGTATTTTGTGTTATTGTATCAACCTGGGGCAGATTTATTTCATGCGCATTATTTTTATTTTTTTTCCATTTATGCCATTCATTAAACATGCGTGAATTGTATTCATGTTCATATTCACCGCGCAGTGCTGTATCGGTTATTTTTTCAATTTTGTGCTTTAAAAATTTTTCGGCTTGTGTTCGTCCATTTGGTGTGGATACAGTAAATCCGGCATTTACCAGGTTCCATAAAAAGTCAACCAATGCCACAGAATTATCAATTATTTTATGCATTGCCGCCGCCCCAGATTTTTTTAATATTTCATCTGGATCCTTGCCACCACTAACAAATGCGAAACGTATATCAGATGTATCACGCAGAAAAGACATAACAATATCGCATGCGCGCGCGGCAGCCTTTTGCCCGGCCGCATCACCATCAAAACAGAATGTAATATTACGATTTGCCTTGCACAGCATCGATACATGATCTTCGGTCAATGCGGTCCCCAGTGGT
>JADINC010000072.1 GCA_017694255.1 Candidatus Enterousia avistercoris
GTGTGCTGGGTGCGAAAAATGTTCTGGTTTTAAAAATTCAGACACGCGTTCCAGTGCACGATTATTCATCAACACCGCAGCCAAGACGGCTTGTTCCGCTTCCAGGTTTGTTGGCAATGTTTTCGGGGTAAAATCCATGTCAGATATGGTATATAAAAATTTTAGTTTTTCAACGCCTTTTTTGCGCGGATATCGCGAATTAAAGATACCCGTGATTTCTGGGGATGGCACACCAGCCTGGCCCGCCGTTTTCCCAATTTCGCGTATCGAAGAAATGCGTCGCATGGTTGGCGATCGATATTTTTCTGCACAAATGATGCTGGAATTCATCGCGCCCGAACGTGCACGTCTGGACCCAGACGCGTTGCATTTATATGATGACGAATTTGATTTGCGCGTGGCGCGAATTGGTACGCATGTGATAACAGGCGTTGTGGCATATTGGGATCCGTCATCTGGGCGAAAAAAATCAGACGGCAGTGTGTGCGTCTTGCTGTATCGTGATGATAAAAATCGCCAGATATTTATTCATGACGCGGTATATCTGACCGTCCCAGATGATGAACTGCATCCCCTGGCGCGCCAGTGCGAAATGGTACTGGATTTTTTATTGCGCCATGGATTGCATCGGATATGTATTGAAACGAACGGCCTGGGAAACGCGTTGCCCGAAATCATGCGTGATGTAGCGGGGCGACGCAATGTATCGATGGGCATTGTCCGCATCACCAATCACGAAAAGAAAGAAACCAGAATTTTGGACGCAATTGAACCAGTTCTGACCACTGGGCGATTGCATGTGCATCGTCGTATCCAGGCAACCCCACTGATTGCCGAGATGCTGGGCTGGTCGCCATTGGGTGGGCTGGGGCACGATGATGGGCTGGATGCGGTTGCCGGCGCAATATGTGCCACGCCCGTGCCAGTGCGTCCATTGGGCGGAATTATTCGTCCATTTACCGCAAACACAGAATTTAAAATCTAATACCAAAGAGGTACACACATGAAACAAAATCTTGAACAAATGTATCGGCGTGCGCTGGATTTGCGCGCACCATGGCTAACCAGATGGGACAGTGCGTTGCGCTATACCATGCCAAGGGCGGACGATGAAGCGGCAACATTGTTTGATGCAACTGCTGCGGATGCTGCAGATAACCTGGCGGCGTCTATTTATTCGCTGTTGACGCCCCCAGAATCATTGTGGTTATCGCTGGTTCCCGAAAGCGCCCAATCCCCCGACGCAGTTGACGCGACAATGGCACTGCGGGCGAACCTGAATGATTCTAATTTTTACACAACGATTCACCAGTGTTATATGGATTTGATTGTACTGGGCACAGCATGCCTGTTTATGGCCGAAAATCCAATTGGGGCGGCGTCTGCATTTTCGTTTACAGCGATACCTATGCGTGATATAGCGGTGTTAAATGGCGCGGTGTTTCACATGGCAACGATGCCTGCGCGCGAAGTTATGGAACGCTATCCAACATGGACGCCGCCGGCAAATCTGCGTGATACGATAAAGAACGATCCTGAAACACCATTGCGATTGGTGCAAAGCCTGGTCGGGACAGATTTTACCGCGTGGCTGGATGTTGGTGGTGATATAGAAAACAATATTGTATCGACTGGAAAATTTGAAACCAACCCATACATCATCTTTCGCTGGGCGGTGGCCAGTGGCGAACAGTACGGTCGCGGTCCCGTCTTGCGTGCATTGCCAGATATAAAAACCGCGAACAAGGTTGTCGAACTGGTGCTGAAAAACGCAACAATTGCCGTTTCTGGCATATGGCAGGCCGACGACGATGGTGTCATAAATCTGGCGAATATAAACCTGACCCCGGGCGCAATTATTCCAAAGGCGGTTGGTTCGTCGGGCCTGACGCCATTGGCATCGGGGGCGAATTTTGATGTGTCCCAGATTGTACTGAAAGACCTGCGGGAACGGATACGGCATGCGCTGTTGGCGGACCGGCTGGGGCTGTTAAGTGAAAAAGAAATGACCGCGACAGAAATCATGGCGCGTAATGCAGATATGATGCGGATTCTGGGGGCGACATATGGACGCCTGTTGCATGAATTTATTCGCCCATTGGTAGAGCGCGGGTTGCAGATACTGTCGCGCCGTGGTGTGATTGATAAAATATCGCTGCACAGTGATGCAGAATTAAAATATATCGCGCCCATTGCCCAAATGGCAATCGAAGAAACTGTTTTATAACATGGGGGGAAATCTATGAAAGAATTGGAACAAAATTATGCACGTACATTTTCAACATCCGCTGGGACTGTGGTATTGCGCCACCTGCGGAAAATAACGGTTGAACGTGTGCTGGGGCCGGACGCCAGTGATGCGCAGCTGCGCGGGCTAGAAGCGCAACGTGCCCTGGTTCACCAGATTGAAAATATGATAGAGCGGGGCAAATAAAATGATTACACAACCAGGCAGTGGTGCAATGGGAATACTGGATTTCTTGCGCAACAGTTGGTTTCTGATTGCATTCATTGCCGGCATGATATACTGGGTTGCACGCCAAGATTCATCACTGGCCGAATTGGACCGCGCGGATCATCGCCTGACCGCACTAGAAAACCGAACAACAATACTGGAAACGGGGATTGGGCAATTACAGATAAAAATCGACACAATTCGTGAAGACGTGGCCCTGATAAAAACCGCCGTGATACAATAAGCACAGTTTAAATTGTAAAAGTTGTGTCGCGTGGGCCGGGCATTTTTTTATGTCCCCCCCCCGCGCACATCTCTTTGTCAGCCTGGAGTCCCTCTCTGTCGTCATCCCGGCGCAGGCCGGGATCCATTGCGCCGCAGGCATTCCCCTTGTCACCCCGCGACTTGATCGCGGGGCCCAGGTTAATTAACTCATCGCGCAGCGACACAAATAATAATGTCTGTGCTGCCGCACAGGGCTCTATTCACCTGGATCCCGTGGTCAACCAGCACCCCACAAAAACATTCGTTTTTGCGGGGGCCCCGCGCCACGGGATGACAAGTAAGAAGAACGTCGGTCACCGTGGTCAAACAGCACCCCACAAAAACATCCGTTTTTGCGGGGACCCGCGGTCCCTCTCTGTCGTCATCCCGGCGCAGGCCGGGATCCATTGCGCCGCAGGCATTCCCCTTGTCACCCCGCGACTTGATCGCGGGGGCCAGGTCATAAAACTCCTGTGCATCAGCACAGTCAACCTTTTGTCATCGCGAGGGAGCATCGCGACCGTGGCGATCCAGTGAATAAAACTTGTCGCACAGCGACACCACATTTGCACTTTGCACTTTGAAAAAAAAACGCCCCGCGGGGCGTTCTTTTTTTAGCAGCCAGTTGCCGCACCAATCCATTTAGAAATAGAGATATCCTTGTGCAGCAAGAAATCATATTCACAGTTGCCCTGTTTATATGAACCTGTGCATGCAGCCAATGTCAGAACCGCAAATAATGCTAACATAACTTTTTTCATGTGATTCTCCTTTTTTTTAAAGCACATGGAAATTATACATGAATCCAACCGCATATGCAAGTCGCATCATATCGCCCCGCGAATCCATCGGATTTTATGCGGTGCGACCACAATCGCATCAAACCGTGCGTCGCCCATCCATCGGGTTTGCGCAATGTAAGTTTCGGCCGCACGGCGCAGACGTACGGCCTGGGGCGGGGTTATGGCATCCAGGCCAGTGGTGATATCGTGGCGACGTTTAACCTCTATGAACGCCAACAGATTTCCCCGTCGTGCGATGATATCGATTTCTGCGCGCCCAGTATACCGCCCGGTCGTGTACCGGGATTTCACAATACGAAACCCGTGCAGACGCAGATACATCCGCGCGATGAATTCAGCGACTAAACCTGTTATATAAGAATTTGTCATAGAATTATTATACAACAGTTTTATATTCAAACAACCCGAAAACTGGACGATTTATAAAAAAAAGCCAAAGGAGATTTTATTGTCCAGACAAATACAAATTCGGCGTGGCACCGCGGCCGAACATGAAAACTTTACCGGTGCAATTGGCGAGATAACAATGGACACCACAAACAAAACCCTGCGTGTTCACGATGGTGAAACCGCTGGTGGCACCGCATTGGCGAAATCCAGCCAGCTGCCCCCGGCATCAGCAGACTATGTCATAGAAACCCAACTGCCCACCGCCCAAAACAATTACACATGGTACCGCAAATACAAAAGCGGATGGGTGGAAATGGGCGGCGAGTTAAAAACAACGGGTGAGCATATCACATTAGTTTTTCCCATTTCCTTTATTGATACGCATTATACATTTACTGTTGGGGTAATAAATTTATCTGGAAGTGCTGAATTTAATCATAATACATCAGCGTCAGTATTTGGGGAAACGCTTTCAAAAACAAAAACATCAATATCTATTGCGAACCTGGGGCAAACCTGGTATGCATGTGGGGTGTCAGAATAAAACCAGATTCATTCTGGTTTTATTCCTGATATGCCCAAATTTATCCATCCATGATCATTGCCACGCGGAACTTTTAATTTTTTTATATTTATAAAGCCTGCTTTGGTTAATAATTTTTTTAAATACCGGTATGAAAATATAGCCAGATGCGAATTCCAATGACCTTTGATAATATTGCCATCGCCATACGTAAAAATTCGGCCAGCCGCCCATACACAAGGGTCGTGTTCTGGGTTAAATTTCCACCAACCGTCTTTATAATACTTTTTGCTGTGTCTTTTTTCTGCAGCAACAAATGCTGCTGCTATTTTTAAACCATCTGGGACATGAATTTCTACACGACCACCCGGTTTTAATACACGAAACATTTCTGATATAACGAATTCCGTTTTGTACCATTCGATATGTTCCAAAAAATGGGACGAATAAACTAAATCAAAAGTATTACTTGGTAATGTAATTCCTTGGTTAGCAACATCAGCAATGTAATCAGTCGCATCATTTTTTACGATATTTATACCTTCGAATCCGGGAATTCTTGATTCGCCGGGTCCAATCTCTAACCAGCGCTCATCGGGTGCCTTTGGTGAATATGGATTTTTAATTTTGTATGACGCAATACAAACACCGCATAAATAAACATTACATCTATTATTTCCGATGTATTCTGTTTCAAAAAGAGTCATTTTATCCCCCGTATAATTTATCATTTTTACAGCATATACATGGCTTTCCACTTAATTTTGCTATTTCTGCTGCCTGGTGTGGTTCTGATTCTATGAACAGAACATAATCTTTTAAATTTTTATATATTTTCGCTTTGAATTTTGCATGCAAATTATTTCGCCTGCGTTGTTCGGCAGTTGCATCCAACATGTATAGTTTATCGTATTTAATGTTATTATCTTTTAACCATTTTTCAGTTAAAGCACGATATTTTTCCAGCCTGGATGTAATTATGCACCCTATGTTAAAATTCGGGACATATAACGGTTTGGCATTTTGTATAAAATGCACATACTTTTCACCGTCATCATTTTCTTCATCGCTGGGATCAGCACACAAAACACCATCCATATCATAACAAGAATATTTTATTATATTGTGATACAGATAATTCCATTGAAAAATTCGCGGCTGATTTAAATGCGCCAAAGAAAGATCTACAAAAGAATCCGATTTTTTATCCGTGCTGTAAACAGCTAAAAAGAAAAAATCTATATCATCATAATTTTGTGTTAATTTTCTTTTTACAGTATTTATAGATGTCCCGGTGTTAACTGTATCATCAACAACCAAAACACGTTTAACGCGCATTGTGCTGCTATTGATTGGACGTGTAATCCCATTGTCGCCATAAAATCCATTTAAAAATTCATTAATTGAACATACTTTTTTATTCAACGCCAAACCAATAATATATGCAGGAATCATTCCAGAGCGCGGCACACCAACAACCAGATCTATATCTGTTGGAATTTTATGCATATTATTTTTGACATCTGTTGCTAAATCATTATATGTTTTATAATTAACCAATCTATACTGGTTAATTTTGTGATTATAAGAATAAATCTTTATGTTGCAAAAGTATATATCACGCCTACCACTGGGGAAACGTTTTTTATAAAATATTTTCATTTTTAATTTTCTCTGACATGCTTTTTAAAGAAATTTTTACGATTTTTATGTTTTAGTATAAATACACAAATTATGTGGCCAATCCATCTTGGCATCTTTTTTGATGGTATCTTGTCTTGGTTATGCTGCGGAATATATGTAAAAACAAAATCGCCATTTTTTCTGTGGGCACCAGCTGTTTCATACATATCTGTTATTTTGACCTGGTTTTTCCATGCGACAAAATCAAACGATAATTGATCGCGTTTTGAATATAATGAAATCATATTCCACCAATCGTTTAACATTTTTATGATATTGTTATGTTGCCGAAACAAAATACCCGTTTCATGTAAACCATTATTACGTGGATATTTAGATGATTTTAGAAATTTAATTTCTTTATTAACTACCTTTTTGGTGTCAATTTTAGATTTTATTATTATGTAGGCTTCATCATATATACATTTTCTAACTGGATGTAATGGGACTGCAATATTTATATCATTATCAATATATTGTGCACATTTTTCAAATAGATGTGAATTTGATACAGATATATTTGCATCTATCCACAGACTGCAATCATATTCTGGAAACAGAATATGTGCATTAACTTTGTGCCAACGTGCATTACGAACATTATCTAAATTCGAAAATTGTAATGGGCGTACAATCCAATGGTATATTTTACCCGCATTAATTAAATCCTGGTTATCTGTATACAAAACATAATCCCATGTGCCATCAACATAACTGTATTTTGGCACATTGTCATATCCACCAGTTATACATGTGTAAACAACTTTTTTCATGTTATATCTTCCACAATTTATTAAATAAAATTTTCAAAATTGGTATCGCATCACACAGGTATATTTTGTATGCGCGATTTGTTTGAAAGACTTGGCGATGCACAGATATCAGTGGCAACCCAAATATTGTTATACGAAACACTTTTTTATACGGCATTTTCCAAACATCGCGGTCTGGGCACAAATGTATGCCGTACCGATTGGCATATGAAATTATCATATCTGTTAATTCGGGGGATAAAAACGGGTAGCAGTATTGTATTTTATCGTTTTCAGAAAACGATAATTTCTTTATAAATGGAACGCCGGCCGCTATTGCATGGGCGGCACGCTTATATATACTTGTATCTGTGTCATAATATATCGCATCATATTTATACCCCGCTGCAGACAAGATTTGTGTCATGCGTATTTCATATTTATATACAACAATTGATTTAACCGCTTGGGGTTGGATGCTGGTTATAAAATTGTTAAACAAATCTGATGTTGCCACGTTTTTACGCAACCCAACAAACCACGATTGAATATGGCGCGGTAAATCAGGCGTACTGCAACATACCATGCCTGTAAAATCAGAATTCATACCCTCTATTATTGACAGGGTTTTTGTTAAATCTGTTAATGGGCCAAACACAGAATCATTTACTAAATATATCCAATCATATTTATCCAGTTTATTATTATCGCGTGCCCATATGTATCCACGCTTGTACGAACCAAAGTCATATTCGCCATGACGTTTCGCGGACGCATATAAAACATTTGGAACGTTTTTTATTTTTGCCAGTTCTGTATCTGGCAAATCATTATCCATTGTAAAAACTATATCGCCAAATTTGGATAAATTATCCAGATAGTATAACAATGTTGCGTCAACACGTTGAAACTTGTCATAGCCAGCAAAAATAAACAGTCTGGTATTTTTCATAATATTTTTACCTTTGTGTGATAAATGGGAAAACGTCAAACAGCCACCACCAACGTCCGCGACGTTTAAACAGCGGGATGATTTCAAATAAATATATGCGTGTGCGCTTTAATTTAAATATTGGTAAAACGCCGAACAGATACAAACGACGCGTTGGCGCCAGATTTGTCCTGATTGCTTCATCACTGGCCAAAAAGTTTAAAATTTTACCGCGTATTTTCGCATTGCATTCATCCAATTTCGGGTTGTTGTGCGACAGACTGGCCGGCAATACGCGATAGTTCACCAAAACATCTGGCAGATTGTATATGTTAAACCGCTTGATTACATTAAACCAAAAATCATAATCTTCGGCCGTCGACAAATCTGTATCATACCGCAATCCCGCAGATTTTATATCACGCATACGCATCATTGCCGTTGGATTTGAAACCGCATTCGCAAAATAAAAATCTAAGATTCTGGGCTGGGTCGGACATTTTATTAATCGGGCGATTGGGAAAGCCTGCATTGCGGCACCAACCACGCTGATTTCTGGATTGCTATCCAGGAATTTAACCTGTTGTGCCAAACGGTTCGGCATGGAAACATCATCTGAATCTTGATACGCAGCATATTCACCAGTTGCCATATCCAGCAACGAATTTCGTGTTTCGGAAATACCACGATTTTTTTTATTATCAACGAATTTAATTCTGGGGTCGCGGCGGGCGTATTGGCGTACTATTTTTGCAGTGTTATCGGTTGAACCGTCATTGATAATGATAAATTCAAAATCAGAAAAGGTTTGATTTAAAATACTTTCTATCGCTGTGGCAATATATTTTTCAGAATTATACGCCGGCATCAACACTGATACACGTGGCATGGTGGCCCCCGGGGTTATACAATGGGGTGGACGTTCAAACAACCCAGAAAACAGATTTCCACGGTTCCGCACGCTTTCGATATATGGCGCGCGCATCCACCCATACGGTTATACTGTCGGACACACATGGAAAAAGAAAACCGCCAAAATTCTTTGGCAGTCGGGAAGTTAGAAACATCATAATACCAAATGATCCCATTGGCTTTCGGGTTGGCCCCTGTTGTATAACCAACGGCTTCCCGACTGGATTTAATACGTCGGGATAACAGTGCATCATGCACCATTAGAATTTAACGATGCATTTGCACCGGGTATAATCAAGAGAGTTTCTAAGTCCCGAATTTCAATTCCCATTGAAATCCAACTATATCTTAGAGCAGGGCGATAATTTTATCAAGGAAAAAATACCCACGATTACAAATCGTGGGGGATTTTTTAAAATGCGTATGGCTTTGACTGGAAATTTTCACGTGCCTGTTGCACATTTTTTGCCATATCTGACGCATACAGACCATTGTCCACCAGATCCAGCGACCCATAATACGCCGTCATAACCGGGTCATACGCATTTGTCGTAGAAATCCATTTATCCGTTCCAGAATTTGGCGCGCCGTATTTGTCCAGTACGGCCTGCCAGAACGCCAGGATTTTTTTCTCGCGCTGGTCGGCGAATTTTTCATGGTCGCCTTCTATTTCGTTTACGTCATTGTTATACAGCACGCGCCACACGACATTATCACTGGCATTGCTGGTAAAATACACAACGATTGTTTCCCCCGTATTTTCGCGCAGCAAATGTAATTCCGCCGCATACAACAGCCCCCGGTCCCGTGCCAGTGTTTTTATACATTGGTCCAGATCAGCTGGGGCATATATTCCCTGTTGCCGGCATTCGTAATCCAGGTTATATTTCCAATCTTTTTGTATAGAATAAATTATACTGTCTTTTTCGCGTGGGCTGTACAGCCCCTTGGTTTTAAAGAACAATGTTTCGACATCGTCAAACGACATCCCCAGCATTATCCCCGCAATATCAAAGTTATTAACTGTAATTGGTTTTGCACCATCATTTAAACTGACTGATGCGGTATTCAAATCCGTATTTCCACTGTCGGTTATTGTAAAGTTATTAAAGTCAAATTCATTAGTTGCCGCACGCACTGACATCACGGTTGTGATTAAAAATATTGCTGACAAAATACAATTCCAGATACGCATTATATTTACAGTCCTTGGATTTCATTTACTGTGAACATAAAAACCGCTGCTGGGTCGCCCCCCGATTCCAGATATTTATGCAATACGTCTATTCCTGGATATGTTCGCATTTGTGGTGCATACGTTATATCCATGTACATTGTTCCGCGTTGCACAACAGGTGGTGTATCAAAATCGTTTGGTTTTTCCCATGTGGTTAATTGATAATTCACGACCCAGTATTGACTGTTCTGTGGTTTATAAATTTTATCAATAACGTGCGCCGTACGCAATGATTTTTCATCGGCCAGTTTTTGGATTGTTTGTGCCTCGGTCTGGGTCCAGTTATCAAACACTGACGGCGCCGACATTCGGGCCAGTGCACTATTCGGCCGTTGGCGCCGGGCGATGTTTTCAGCATCTGGTGCGGCATAAAAATATTCTGTTATATATTTTTTTACCAGCAGTTCCAGAAACTCTGCATCCCCCATATCTGTGGCGGTCATCGGCACGCCAGGCCGGCGTTCTGAAATATTATTTGGTTGAAAGAAATATGGTTGAATTGTCTGGGCGCGTCCTGCATCAAATATTGCCCCTGCAACATATATGGCACCGCCAACCAGTCCCACTATCAATACGCCAATAAAAAATAAAACCAGTTTCTTCATCAGTTTATCTTGTACGCGTTAAAATCTGCCACATAGTACCCCAATGTTTGCGGATAATTTTCCAGATTTCGTGCAATTTTCGCAAATGCAATAATATCCATGTTGCCGTTAATATTTGATTGAACCGTGGCAGATATGCGCCATGTTCCACCATTAGCATTTACATCACCGATATTTTCCATTTGTATTTGTGTTTTATCAATTACCCACCGTTCACCATTTGCGACACGTTCCTGGTACCCAGGCACAATATCGTAAATAAATGTAGAAAATAATTCTTCCCCGCCCAGACAATACATTTGACACGTTGTATCGCCATATGGGCGCGTGCTGGCATCGCCACAGTCCAATTTTCGGTCGCATGTTTGCCACATACGCGTATTTTCATCCGGGTTGCCAGATATAGTAAACCATTTTTCTGTAAAATTCCCCAGCACAGATTCCTGGACCGCTTCCAGTGCATTGTATTCAATTGGTCCACTTTCATGTGAATGCGCAATAACCGTCCATTGGCCGGTCAGTTTGTCTATTGATACAATGAATGGATCGATTTGTTTTGAACGCACGGCCCACAGCAAAATCGCGCACATAAACAGCACCAGCACCAGCACAATCGCACTTGCGATTGCCATGAACCGCGATATTGCGATTGACCGTCCGGCTGGGAATGCCGGCACATCAAAATTATTTGGATAATCCAACGCCATATTATTTCCCAACTGTATTTGTGGTAAATAATTATGCCTGGAATACCATGATGCATGCGCACGGGCTTAATTTCAATTCGTTGTTATCGTACCCAACACCCACGGGTTCGCGATCATACACCTGGCCACAGCCCGCCAATGCCAATGCAACAAACAAACCTAACAGAACTTTCTTCATCACTTTCCCCCTTGGTATTTAAATTATATGAAAAATTCAATACGTCGGTCAAGATATAAAAACACTAAAACTGGGTTTCGAACGACAACAAGAATCGCTGTTCACGATCATACTTGTTCATTTTCAGTGGCCATCCCCAACTGAAATTCATTGGGCCCATTGGCGTGTTCCAGTAAATACCCACACCGACCGACGTGCGCAAATCGCTGTCGATTTTGTTGGGATAACCATAGAACGTATATTCTTCTTTTGGTGGCTTGCCCAGTATACCATAATCAAAGAACACAAAGCCCTTTATCTGGTATTCGTCTGGGATAAAGATTGGGAAATTCAACTGGGTTGACCCGTTCAGTTTCCACAGCCCACCCAATGAATACGTCGTATATGCCCAGTTTCGTGAACCAACGCCCGCGATATCAAAACCGCGCAACGTTTCGCCGCCTAAAAAGTACCGGTACACACGGGAAATATAAGAATCACCAATTGCCTGTAACGCGCCAAATTCCAACGATGAACGCAATTGCCACCGGTTGTCCCAGAATTTAACCATACCGATTATGTCTGCGCTGTACCGCATATATGTTTCTGTTCCGCCAAACCCGGTATACGCAACACCAATATTGCCAACGACACCAGTATGTGTATTTTGTTCGAAATTAGTATCCAGATTGTAATATCGCAGATACGTCCCCAATGTATACAGATTGGCATCGCGCCATCCTGTTTCTGATTGAATATCATAGTTCTGGTCAAACGACGCCGACAGTCGCACTGTTTGCGACCAATGGTCTGTTAATTTCCATCCCATACGGCCCGCCACGGTCAAAGAATCGCGATCATAACCAAACCCACCCAGCGATGAATAATCATACATAGTATACGATACGTCAAATCCCGCCGACAACGGCCGCCCAAACAGATATGGTTCGGTAAAGCTGAATAATGCTTGCTTTTGATATTGTGCGATTGACCCGCGCAGTTGAACAATCTGGCCACGACCCATAAAATTATTTTCGGTAATTCCAGCATCAACCATAAAACCGTTGATGTTTGACCATCCAAATCCACCAGATAATTCACCGGTTGGTTGTTCTTCAACCTGGATATCCAGATTCATCATATTCGCATCAGCAATACGATTTGGCACCATTTGGACATCTTTGAAATAACGTGTCCGCATCAGGTTTTGTCGACCTTGTTCAATTGTCTGTAATGAAAACGGGTCCCCAGAACGCATCGGGATTAATTGTTCAATCACAGAATCAAATGTACGAACATTGCCCAATATATTAATATTGTTCAGATATATACGATTTGTTTTTTGGATTTTAAACACCATATCAATGGTGTGGTTTTCATCGTTTTTTGTTGGCACTGGTTCTACATTAATGAACGCATATCCATGATCCGCCACGGCGCCACGCATTTTCGATATTGTTTCATCGACCAAATCAATATTGTACACATCACCCGTATCAAACGCGACCACGTCATACAGTTCGTCATCTGGTACATCCTGGAATGGGTTTTCAATTTTTATTTCGCCAAAGTTATACTTTTCACCTTCATCAATAGTAAATACCACCGAATAATATTGACGATCCGGGGTAAAAACACCATTAGCATCAGTAATTTGTACATCCACATATCCGTTACGCATATAAAACTGGCGCAGCATTTGTTGATCATACAATATTCTGTCTTCGTCGAATACGTCGAATTGCGTCATGAAACGCCACCACGCGTGTTCACGCGACAGAATTTCACCGCGCAACGTCCGGTCGCTGAATTTTTTATTTCCCTGGAAATCAATATCGGTAATGTATGTTGGGTGTCCTTCGGTTATTTCGTATACAACATTAACGCGATTATCCCCCAGGTCAATTTTTTTCGGTTCAATCTTTGTGCCAAAGAACCCATTGCGCTGGTATATCGTTAGCATACGTTGAACATCTGCGCCGATTACAGATTCGTCATACGAAGACCGCGCCTTCAGCCGCAATTCTTTTTTCAAATCATCTGTATCAACTTCATCATTTCCCTCAATCGTTACCATGTTTACGGTTGGGGCCTCTGTAATATCAATTTTTAATACATTGCCAGCCATCCGGACATTAACGCTGGAAAAATATCCACTTTCTTGTAATTTTTTTGCAATTTGATTTGTGCGTTCTGCGCCAACGTTATCGCCAACCTTCACATCCGACAGAATACGAACAGATTCTGCATCCATACGCTGGTTGCCATTAACGTCAATGCGCGACACGGTTGCCGCATTTGCACCTTGGGCTGCAATAATCGCAGCAGTCGCCAAAAAAATCTTTTTTCTATTCATGTTAATTCAATCCAAATACGCGTGCTAAATCATTCCACATGGTCAGTGCAAACAGCGCAATTATAAACAGCCATCCCACAATAATTGCGATTTCCATTCCGCGCCCGCCCAACTTGCGCCGTGTAATACCTTCGATAATCAGTATCAACAAATATCCGCCGTCCAGTACCGGCAACGGCAACAAATTAATCACCGCCAAGTTCACTGACAACAACGCAATTATCGACAGCAACGCCCACAGTCCCATGGCCAACGCCTGGCCCGAAACTTCGGCAATGGTGATAAACGACCCCAGTTGCTTTGATGACCGTTCGCCTGTGACAATTTGCTTTAACACCACCAGCAACGTTTTTGATTGGTAATATGTTTCGCGTGCACCCGCATATAACCCGTCAAAAAAGCCCTTTTTACGCATTTCTGTTTTACTGCCATCGGCAACCAACCCCCAGCGTTCTGCCGGCGCCAGTTGTACACGAACCAAATCCGTCCCCCGCAGCAGTAATACATCGGCATTGTGTGTTGCGGCCAGTTCTTTGGCAATAATTAATTCACCCCAGTTGGTAATTTTTTCGTCATCAATTTGCATGACGATATCCCCTGGTTTTATCCCGGCATTAAACGCGATAGATTCTTGGATAACCTGGCCAACGACGGGCAATTGTACTTCGCGGGGGCGCGCCATAAACATCGCAGAATATATCACCCATGCCAGCAAGAAATTCATCGTAACCCCGGCGGCGATAATAATAAATTGTTTCCACGCCGGGGCCGACAGATAATGTCCTTTTTTCTTTTCTGGGTCCATGGCGGCATATTTTTTTCGGTCAAACATATCTTCTTGACCGTATATAGAAACATATCCCCCCAGCGGCAGGCATGCAATTTTCCATTCTGTACCATGCTTGTCATGCCATTTAACAATTGCAGGCCCGAACCCAATGGAAAAAGTGTTGACATGAACACCCGCCCAACGGGCCGCCCAAAAATGCCCCAGTTCATGGACAAAAACCACAATCCCCAGAACAATTAATAATGCGATAACAGCCAACACAATTTGCATAATTACAATTCCCCCTGGCAATTAAAATTACATCATAACGAACCAGATTATTGGCAACACATAAATCCACCCATCAAACCGGTCCAGCATTCCACCATGTCCCGGCAGTATGCGTCCAAAATCTTTCAGGCCTATTTTGCGTTTTATCCAACTGGCTGTTAAATCGCCATATTGGCTAAGCAGTGATACACTGATACCAATCCACATTAACTGTGGCATAAACATATCCGCCCCCAGTAATCCGTACATAATCGCGGCAAACGTTCCACATAAAATCCCCGCAATCTGCCCAGACCATGTCTTGGACGGTGAAATGCGTTCCCACATTTTATCACCCCCCAACCAGCGCCCAAAAAACCATGCGCCGATATCTGCCGCACATATAATTAACAACAGCAACAGCATAATCCACGGACGCGTGCCAACAACGTATACCGACGCCAGCATTGCGATTAACAGCAACCCGAACAGCCCCAACGGTATCATATTTTTCTTTATCACGTCGCGTGATGTGTGCGCCACACATATGCCCAGTTCTGCAATCATCGCCAATACGACCAAAATCCCCAGATACCGAACCGCATTAAAACCAAAGTATTCGCATACCGCCGCCAAAATGACAACCAGTGCCATAATTGCGCTAACAATAATACGTTGTTTTGTATCAGACATATTACCCACCTTTATTTTTTCTTGCCAGAATAGTTTGCTTTTTTACCGCCGCCAAAGCGCCGATTACGTTTTGCATATTCGTCCAGTGTATATTGCCATAACTTTTCACTGCGAACTAAATCAGGCCAGTGTTCTGGTAAAAACAGCAATTCTGCATACGCCAATTTCCATAACAAGAAATTAGAAATTCTGAATTCATTGCTGGTACGCACCATTAAATCGATTGGCAATAATTCCCCTGTATCCAAGAATGTTTCAAATGTTTCTTTATCCACAGGTTCCCCGGTGGCAATTGCCGCATTTACCGCGGCAACAATTTCATCCTGGCCACCATAGTTTAATGCGAACACGACCGTGCCACCTGTTCCTTCGGCAGATGCAGATTCCAGTTCGTCGCACTTTTTCGCCAGACGTGCGGGCAACCGATCGCGCGAACCAACCACGCGATAGCGCAGATTTTTTTCCAACGCATGCTTCATATTTTTATCCAATTGCGTATAGAACAAATCCATCAAGAAATCTATTTCTTCCTGGGACCGGTTCCAGTTTTCGGTTGAAAACAGAAAGAATGTTATCGTTGTTACCCCGCGTGCAATAAACCAATCGACCAGATTTTCAAAGTTTGCAATACCCGCCTGGTGCCCCGCCAAGGGTGGCAGACCGCGTGCCTCGGCCCAGCGCCGATTTCCATCGCAAATAAATGCGATATGCTTTGGCAGTTTTTTTGTATCGGCTGTTTGCGTTCCGTTTTGTTTCTTTTTGAACAATTTCAGCATATCTAATCCCAATGTCAAAATTTTTATTACACAGACATAATATCCGCTTCTTTTTGTTTTGCCAATGCGTCAACCTCGGTCGCGCGTCGGTCAAAAACCTTTTGCAGATCATCTTCGAATTTATGCTGGTCATCTTCGGATATTTCTTTATCGTTAACGGCGCGTTTAATTTTTCCCATCGCATCCTGGCGAATATTGCGCATAGAAATTTTTGCTTCTTCGGCGTATTTTCCGGCAACCTTGGTTAATTCTTTTCTGCGTTCTTCGGTCAGTGGTGGCATATTTAATCTGATAACACCGCCCGCGGTCATGGGGTTCAGCCCCAATCCAGAATCACGAATTGCTTTTTCTACGGCGCCGGCATTATTAATATCCCATACCGTCACGGTCAGTGTTTGATTATCAGGCGTTGCGACGGTTGCGACCTGGTTAATTGGCATTTCTGCGCCATATACCGGCACGCGTACACCATCTAATAAATGTACCGATGCGCGTCCTGTGCGCAAACCGGCATATTCACCCTGCAAAACATCCAGTGTTTGTTGTGTTTTTTGTTCTACTTCGGCTTTCAAAGATTGATAGTCCATAACAAAACTCCTTCTTGTTTAAAAAGATTAGCAAATTGATTTGACATTTGGCAAGAAGAAATATAGAATAATGTTTCGCACGGGGTTGTAGCTCAGTTGGTAGAGCACTTGCATGGCATGCAAGGGGTCGTCGGTTCGAGTCCGATCAGCTCCACCAGAGCAAATTTAGTTTGGCGGATATAGCTCAGCTGGTTAGAGCACTGGTTTGTGGTACCAGGTGTCGCCGGTTCGAATCCGGTTATCCGCCCCAGAAATAAAAAAAAGCGCCCAACGGGCGTTTTTTTTGTCATCCCGTGGCTTGACCACGGGACCCAGGTAATTTATGCTGTCGCACCGCGACACAACATCTACACTCTATACTCTTCACTCTAAACTCTGTCCCCTTGTCATTGCGAGCATAGCGAAGCAATCCAGTAAATAATAATGCCCGCGCGCATGCGCGCGACTTTATTATCCACTGGATCGCCACGGTCGCGTTGCTCCCTCGCGATGACAAGGAACTGGTGATTAATGTGTCGCTCGGGCGCTTATGCGCCCTGTGCGTATCCTCGTATTTGTTCAAACTGCGCTATTGCTTGTTTTCGCATACTCTTTATTCCCTCGGCTTA
>JADINC010000073.1 GCA_017694255.1 Candidatus Enterousia avistercoris
CCACCAAACGCGCGATATCCATCTGAAAAAACCTTATTAATTTCAACCGCTGCATCATTTCCAACCGTTTCGACCAGTCCATCGTAAAAATCATCCATTTTATCTTTTTTATCAATCAATACAAATGCCGCCCGCGCCTGGTCTGGGGTCAAATTCAAATATTCAAACATCGCGTTCCAAAATCTGCGATTTCCGACACGAACATTCACCGGTCCGATAAATTCAGCAACCGAATCATAGGCTGCCGCCAACGTAGCCACAATTTCCGCATCATAATTTTCCGACAGATTATCAATTCCCATAATATCCAAATCCATCTGGTAAAATTCACGATAGCGTCCACGTTGCGGCCGTTCACCACGATAATTGCGCGCAAATTGATATGCACGAAATGGAAATGTCAATTCATTTATGTGCCCTGCAACATATCGCGACAACCCAACTGTTCCATCATACCGCAGTCCCATTTTTGTATCGCCCTTTTGAAACAGGAACATTTGTGTTTCAATTTCATCCCAATTATCTTTATCAGTTAAAACTTCGGCCCGTTCAATAGCCGGCAAATCCAGATGTGCGAACCCCGCTGTTTTTAACACACGTTGCATACGCATCGCACATTCATCAAAACAACGCTGTTGCGCCGGTAATAATTCTATGAACCCAGATAAAGTCTTTGTTGGTTTTAATTCCATTTTTGTATTCCTATTGTTTTTCTGCCGTAAAACGACATTTTTTGCTGAAACAGATTATATCACAATAATGTAAAAAACGCTATAAACAGTCGCCCCACAGGGCGTGATGCATTACAACAAAAACAATATTTTTTAAAATCATCTTATTCATAATACATGAAAATCCGCAATTTTCAAGGTTTTTTCAGAAGTATTTATGCAATTCTGTTCCATGCACATTCAACCATCGCCGCGCACGTTCCACACCAAACCCGTATAATTGCGAAACCGTCTGCCAAAATGCAGGCGAATGATCCATATGAACCATGTGTGCCAATTCATGCATAACGACATACCGCATAACATCACGTGGTGCGAACGCTAATCGCCACGAAAAAGACATCGTACCACTGGTTGAACAACTGCCCCAGCGACTGGTTGTATCGCGTATTGCAATTCTGCGTGGCCACAATTCCCGTGGTGCAGTATGCACCATTTGTTTTACCACAATCAGAAATTGCGCTCGAATAAAATCGCGAACCCGCCGTTCAAACATATCCGCCCCACCCCCGACATACAGCGTCGCATTACCAGCATCATGCATAACAAATTCATTCGCCCGCCGTCCAGAATCATGACACAACACAACATGCCAACCCAAGAATTCTATTTCATCACCCGGCTGTAATTTCGTCTTTGACGGTGCATTTTCAAAAATCCGTTCACACCAACGACGTTTTTGTTCCAAAAAACGCAGTGCCACATCCGTTGACGTCAACCACGGTTTTGAAATATGAATTTCACGCACACCGCGCGTTTTTGGTCGCAGCGTAATATTACGCAACCCACGCCGCGTATTAATAACTATCGGGATTTTTTCACCCGACGACAAAACGAATTCATATTCAGACATTATATTTATGTATGGTTATTTCAATTTCTTTAAAATATCGCGCGCAATTGCGTCTGTGTCAAATCCAAAATGTGCATATACCGCATTTCCCGGCCCAGACATCCCAAAAGAATCAATACCCACAACCGCATCAGCAAATTCAAACCATGGCGCCGACGCCGACGCCTCTATCGCGACAACAAATCCGGCCAAGATTTTGTTTTTATATTCATCTGTCTGGGCCCGAAAATCCGCAACAGACGGCATACTGACCACCTGGACCGACGTCCCCAGTTTTTTTGCAACCGCCACGCCCAGTGGCACTTCGGCCCCTGTGGCGATTATCGTTGCGCGCACACGTCGCGACGTTGCCGGATGAATAATATATGCCCCGCACGATATCTGCGCACTTTTTGGCGCCGGAATTTGTTCGAACTTTTGCCGCGACAATATTATCGCCGTTGGTCGTGATTTTTCTGTAATTGCAGTATGCCATGCATACGCAACCTCTGCCCCATTAGACGGGCGAAACACGTTCAAATTTGGTATTAACCGCAACGATGGCAATTGTTCAATTGGTTGATGTGTGGGCCCATCTGGACCAACAGCAATACTATCATGCGTAAACACATATATAACCGGCAAATGCGACAACGCTGCAATTCTGATACTGGGGCGCATATAATCACTGAACACCAAAAAAGTCGAACCATACGAACGCATACCGACATATGCCATTCCATTCATTATTGCCCCCATGGCATGTTCACGCACACCATAGTTTATATAATTTCCATTAAATTTTGGTGGCACAATATCAACCGCGGCATCTGTTCTGACACCTGTACTTTGGCCCAGATCCGCACTGCCCCCGACCAGATCCACCCCCGCATTTTGCAACGCCGTTAAATACATTGCCGACAATTCCCGCGTCGAAATTTCTGTTCCCTGTTTTAGTGCCGGGATAAAATTTACGCTTTTATTTTTTTCCGACACAACATTTTCAACCTGTGGAACTTTTGCAACATCCGCCCATAAATCATCACCTGTTGGCGAAATATATTTTTCAATCAGTCGCATCAATTCTGCATCTGATAATCCCATACCGTGCGCGGCCGCCGTTCCTGCCAAACTGGACCCGTGTCCAATTACAGTTTTACATTGTATGAAGGTTGGTGTTTTATTTTCCTGCGCACGCAGCAGTGCCCGTTCCAGTTTCTTGAAATCACCCCCAGCAACCCGCATCGCCGACCACCCAGACGCCCGCATACGCAATGGCACATCAACGTCCGTCAACGCCGCCCCATCAATACTGACCCCATTATCATCCCATAATAAAACCAGATTATCCAATTTGTATCGCCCCGCAAAGGCGATTGCTTCCGCGGCGACACCTTCCATTAAATCGCCATCACTGCACAGACAATACACAAATTCATCTGTACCGCGAATTTTTGCCGCCAGTGCCATACCAACCGCATTTCCAACCCCCTGGCCCAGTGGCCCGGTGGTCGCATCTACGCCATCAATTCCATATTCTGGATGCCCTGGCAGTCCGCCGATTTGACGAAATTCGTCTAAATCGCCAACATTATACCCCGCCAATTTTAATACAGAATACAGCAACGCACTGCCATGACCCGCCGACAGCACAAATCTGTCCCGACCACGGCGTAAAAAATTTGCATAAACAGTTGTTATAATATCCGCCGCGCCCAAAACAATCCCAACATGTCCCGACCCTGCGCACCGCAACGCATGCAACGCGTGTGCACGCACAGAATTTGACATTTCACGTAATTGTTTGGCATCAAATTTCATTTTGTGATATTATATCACAAAACCAAGGTAAAAAAAATGTTAAAAATTTGGACAGATGGCAGTTGTCTGGGCAATCCTGGTCCGGGCGGATGGGCATTCATTGCAACAGACGGCACAAACGCCGCCGAACGCAGTGGTGGCGCACGAAATACAACGAACAATCAAATGGAATTAACCGCTGTTATACGCGCACTGGCCGCGACCCGCCATCATAACGAACTGGAAATACATACCGACAGTCAATATGTAAAAAACGGCATGCAATTATGGGTACCACAATGGAAAAATAATAACTGGAAAACCGCCGCGAAAAAGCCTGTTAAAAACAAAGAACTGTGGCAACAGTTGGACGCATTGGCACAAAATCGTAAAATCCATTGGGTTTGGGTACGCGGGCACGCCGGCAATGCATATAACGAACGATGCGATGAATTGGCACGTACTGCGGCTGAAACGTTCAAATAAAAATTATCCCCGAAACCCCATTGCAACAATGAACATTTCAACACTGTCTTTGCGTGATGCCGGCGGTTTTATATGATGCACCGATTCGAATTTTTCACGAATTTGTTTCAATAAATCACCTGTTGTTCCCCCTGTGAATGATTTTGCAACGAAAACCCCGCCTGGTTTTAACGCCCGACACGCAAAATCAAACGCATATTCCAACAACACCATTTGCCGAATATGATCTGTCTTTTTATGTCCAACAGTGTTTGGCGCCATATCAGACAAAACAACATCCACCGTTCCGTGCGTTGCACCATCAATTGGCAAATTTAATTTTTTCACCAACCAGTCCAGCGCATCATCAGACGTAAAATCCCCCTGATAAAATTCAACCCCTGGTATTGGTGTAATTTCTAACAAGTCCATTGCAAACACACGCGACCGCGGGAACGCCCGCATAACATATTGCGACCACGACCCTGGCGCCGCCCCCAGGTCAACGACAACCTGGCCATTTTTCAAAAAGTTATATTTTTCATTAATTTCAATCAGTTTATACGCCGCCCGCGCGCGATACCCATCACGATGTGCGCGCGCGACATATGGATCTGCGGCCTGGCGCTGAATCCATGCCGCAGACGATTTTTTTGATGCAATTTTTTTATTTAAGATTTTCATCGCCAGATTATTTATCTTTTTTGCTTTTGTTTTTTACGTGCCACAATCACAGCTTGTTTTACACCCCTGTAAAAATGTACAGCATCCAAAAGTACCTGTTGCTTGTTGGCCAAACTGGTATGTCGTTCAACGGTAAACAATATCAGACGTACACCATGATACAGATATTGTACCTCTACCACATACCCGCACAAGACCCGCTGGCCGTGCTTAACATTTTTATAATATGGTCGCGGCGCCTTGACCGCGGCCGGCGTCCAATCAAACATATACCGCAACGCCGACCAATTAAACAACAACTTCCAATTCATAATTATTTTTTACTGGTTGGCATCGGCCCGGCTTGCTTTTGTAATTTTTCCATAACAGCCTCCATCCCACCCATGCGCTGGACCAAGGCCATTTGCTGACGCATTTTTGTATACTGTTTAATAATATGTTCAACATCACGCACAGTACAGCCCGCTGTTTCTGCAATACGCGCCTTGGCATTTGCAAATATTTTATCTGGTTCGGCCCGTTCTGCAACCGTCATTGCTTCTAATATTTTTATTTGCGCATCGACACTGCCGTCTTTGATTTTTTCTTTCATTGCAGCAACTGCACCCGACATTCCCGGCACCATTTTCAACAGCCCGCTAAAATTGCTCATTTTTTTAATTTGCTTTAATTGCGCCAGCATATCGTTCATATCAAATTGTCCAGACATCATGCGCTGGGCAGTTTCCTTCATGCCGCTGGGCATTTTTGCTTCCATGTTCTGCAATTCTTTTTCATCGATTTGCAAATTTTCATTTTCGTTTTGTACATCTGTTGCTTTTGGTGCTTTCTTTTTTCCGAACCCGAACATATTTTCCCCTTTTGTGTTATATAGTTATATTGATTTTATTATTTATTATTTTTCTTTTTATCTGCAACTAAATATTTTTTTAAATACTGGCCTGTCAATGATTCTGGATTATCTGCAACCCGTTCTGGGGTACCGGTTGCAACGATGCGCCCACCATTTGCCCCACCGCCGGGCCCCAAATCAATAATCCAATCAGCGGTTTTTATAACTTCCAGATTATGTTCAATAACAATTACTGTATTACCCTGATCAACCAGTTCGTGCAATACAGATAATAACAATTTTATATCTGCAAAATGCAGCCCTGTTGTCGGTTCATCCAGAATATATATCGTCTGCCCTGTACTGCGTGCCGCCAATTCCTTGGACAATTTTATACGCTGTGCCTCGCCCCCGGACAAATCCAACGAACTCTGCCCCAGTTTGATATAATCCAAGCCAACCCGCTTTAATAATTCCAGCTTGCGCGCGATCTGCGGCACATTTGTAAAGAACCGATACGCTTCTTCGACCGTCATATTTAATACATCAGCGATAGATTTTCCCTTGTACTTTACCGCCAGTGTTTCATCATTATAACGCGCACCGTGACATTTATCACATTCGACATACACATCCGCCAAGAAATTCATTTCAATTTTTATCTGACCATCACCTTGGCATGCTTCGCATCGCCCACCCTTGACATTAAACGAGAAACGCCCCGGCCCATATCCACGCGCCTTGGCTTCTGGCAGACCGGCAAAGAAATCACGAATATTTGAAAACACACCGGTATATGTTGCTGGATTACTGCGCGGACTGCGCCCGATTGGCGATTGATCGATATCAACCACCTTGTCCACATATTCCATACCCCGAATAATATCATGCGCGCCCATTTCTATCTTAGAATTATATAACGCGCGCATTAATGCCGGGTACAAAGTATCCAACAATAACGTTGATTTACCAGACCCCGACACCCCGGTCAGTGCAACAAATTTTCCCAACGGAAAATCAACACTGATATTTTTCAAGTTATTTTCGCGTGCCCCCTGTATAGAAATCACATGTCCATTCCCACGGCGCCGTGTTTTTGGCACATCTATTTTACGTTTACCCGACAGATATTGCCCTGTTAAAGAATCCTTGTTCTTTATAACCTGGGCTGGCGTTCCCGCGGCAACAACGCGCCCACCATTTATACCCGCCCCCGGTCCAATATCCACCAAATAATCTGCCGCGCGCATAGCATCTTCGTCATGTTCAACAACGATAACAGAATTATCCTTGTCGCGCAGCATCTTTAATGTATCCAATAATTTATCATTATCACTTTGATGCAATCCGATTGACGGTTCATCCAAAACATATAACACCCCCGACAACCCACTGCCTATTTGCGACGCCAATCTAATTCGTTGCGCTTCGCCCCCTGACAATGTTCCCGCCATTCGCGACAGTGTTAAATACCCCAACCCAACATTTTGCAAGAATTGCAAACGGCTGGTAATTTCGCGCAAAATAACCCGCGCGATATCGTTTTCTTTTTGTGTCAAATGATTTGGTAAATCCGTAAACCAACGCAACGATTGATCCACCGCCATATCGCACGCATCCATAATATCCAGCCCATAAATCTTTACACACAATGCCTGGATATTTAAACGTTTCCCATGACACATGGGGCATGGCTTTTCTGATTGGTATTTTGCCAATTCCGCACGTACCGCTTCGGAATCCGATTCGCGCCAGCGACGTTCGATATTTGGTATAACGCCTTCGTATGGCTTTTCATAGACAAAACCATTCCAGTTAATTTTAATTGCTTCGTCCCCACTGCCATACAATACAATATCTTTTTGTTGCTGGGTCAATGTATGCCATGGTTTTGACAATGGGATTTTATATTTTTTATGCAACGCATCTAATAAATGATCAAATTGACTTAACATGCCACCGCGCGACCATGGCGCAATTGCCCCATCCAATATAGACTTTGATGGATCCGGAACAACCAAATCTGGCGACATATTCAGCTGGACCCCCAACCCGTCGCACGTTGGGCACGCGCCCATCGGCGCATTAAACGAAAACAATCGCGGTTCGATTTTTGGTACAGTAAATCCACTGACCGGACACGCATAATTTTGCGAATATAAAATATCTTCGTTTGTATCCAGACGCCGCACTAAAACCGATCCCGGCACCAGACGCAATGCGCCTTCGAATGAAGAATACATCCGCGACCGAAATTCATCTGTATCAGATTCCGGCGCCCCCGCCGCCGGCATCTGTAAACGGTCAACAATAACAAATATTGTATGCTTTTTATTTTTATCCAACGGCGGCACCGCAGATAAATCGTACAGTTCGCCATCGATTATCGCGCGCTGGTACCCCTGTTTTACCAAGAACGCAATTTCTTTTTTATATTCACCCTTGCGTTCACGCACCAGTGGCGCCATGATAAAAATCTTTACCCCTGTGGGGATTTTCATTGTCCAATCAACCATTTCGCCAATTGTCTGGGATTTTATTGGCAATCCCGTGACCGGCGAATGCGGCACCCCAATACGCGCCCACAGCAAACGCAAATAGTCATATATTTCTGTAACCGTTCCCACCGTAGACCGTGGATTTTTTGACGTTGTTTTCTGTTCAATTGAAATTGCCGGCGCCAACCCTTCGATTAAATCAACATCAGGCTTTTTTTGCATATCCAAAAATTGACGCGCATATGATGACAAAGATTCGACATATCTGCGCTGTCCTTCGGCATAAATGGTATTAAATGCCAACGATGATTTCCCCGACCCAGATACACCGGTCAAGACCACCAATTTATTTTTTGGTATGTCTAAATCAATATT
>JADINC010000006.1 GCA_017694255.1 Candidatus Enterousia avistercoris
AGAGATTTGTTTTTTGATGTTCATACCAGGCGCGTTTCGCGCGCCACAGTAAATAAAAAGGAAAATAAAAGATGGCACGTATAGCAGGTGTTAACATCCCGACAGAAAAGCGTATTGAAATTGCGCTGCAATACATCCATGGCATTGGACCCGCCAAAGCGGCCCAGGTCTGTAAAGCCTTGAAATTAAAAGATGGGTTGCGCGCAAAAGACTTGACTGACGAAGATGTTGTAAAAATTTCAAACTATATTGAACAAAATTTCAAGGTCGAAGGTGATGTTCGTCGCGAAGTTGCAATGAATATTAAACGGTTGCAAGATTTGAAAACATATCGCGGTATTCGTCATCGTAATCGTTTGCCAGTTCGTGGCCAGCGTACTCAGACAAACGCACGTACCCGCAAAGGTAAGCGCGTCGTCGTCGCCGGTTCCGCGGTCAAGGGTAAATAATATTAACAAATAGGTAGAGATTAACACGATAGTTAATTGAAGACATCTGAATAAAGGTATAAATAATGGCTGTTACAAAAGCAAAAAAGAAAGTCGTAAAGAAAGTATCACATGGTATTGCCCACGTGGTCGCGACAAATAACAATACACGTATTACAATCACTGATCAATCGGGCGCAGTGCTGACATGGGCCACCGCCGGTGCGAATAACTTTAAGGGTGCAAAAAAATCCACCCCGTATGCCGCCACCGTCGTTGCCGATGCTGTTGGTAAAAAAGTTGCAGAAATGGGCATGAAAACGGTTGATGTTCTGATGCGTGGAATTGGTCAGGGTCGCGAATCTGCTGTCCGCGGGTTGGCAAATGCTGGGTTGATTGTGCAGTCTATTACAGATACTACACGTGTCCCGCATAATGGTTGTCGTCCAAAGAAAGTGCGTCGCGTGTAAAATTAAATGTAATAATATATCTACACGCGGTGGGGATTGCTCATGTACGTTTTTGTACACTACGCAATCTCCACCGCGTGTGTCTATATCATTCTATTTAACTTTCTGGTGGATTTTTAAAATGTTGGATAAAAGTGATTTTGTTTTTTTATATGATGCGCCATCTATTTATGACGGCGATGAAAATATAGCTGCGTTAAAGAAAACAACTGGTACAGAATATTGCGTGTATTCGTTGTTTGCGCAGAACGTATGTTTGAATCAATCGTATAATAAATTAAATCTGGCGAATATGCGTGGATGCAACAGTTTGAAATTGAAAAACGTATATGAACTGTATGCGCCAAACCTGCAATATGCCAAAGATATTATTTTACCAAATACTAAAAATGTATATTTTTCAAATTTAGAATATGGAAATATTTACGCAATAAATGCGCATATGATACGAATAGATAATCCAGATTACATGGGGATTGTATTTTGCAATCCAAATACAAATATTAATTCATCTGCCAATATCAAGGTACGCAGGTTTGGAAACTTAAATTCCGCATTACGCTTTTCAAAGAATTTTATTATCCGATAAGAAACAGTCCAGAGTTGTGCGGGCAGGGTGGCGCAAATCTTGATACACAGCGGGTTTGTACAAATAAAGCAGAAATAAATTATTAAAAAAACACCCATTTCTGGGTGTTTTTATTGTTGTTTTATTACCGGGCGCATGTGCCACAATGTGGATTTGGGGCTTGGACATAACGACGTGTTGTGTATGTGCCCGCTGGTTTATATGAAACAACTGGTTCATATACCTGGTAATGATCGATAACTTCGGTATACGTCTTTACGCGTACTGGGGCCAATTTTTTTGCCGCCGGTTTGGTGGCACAGCCGCCACAGTTGCGCGACAGGTCAATTGATGATGCCGCACGACATGGACGAACGCGAACATTATGGACCGGGGCAACGTCATAGTACTTTACTGTATCTATTGTAATTGTTTCATATGTGTTTATGGTTTCTGTTTCTGTGTATACGCCATCAGACGCATATGCGCCAGCACAGACGAAACCAGCAAAAATTCCAAATAAAATTATTTTTTTCATTTTTTTACCTTTGGTTATTTCACACTTTATTTATAGGACAATTTTTATAAGTTGTCAACTTTTTTGACAAAAATATTTTTGTGTGTTGTGTGTGGAATAAAAGTTTGACTTTTTGACGTTTGTGATATAAAATGCGCGGGCGCATGGGGACAAGCCTGTGCGTGGCCAATTGGCGAAAATGATAAACTAAGCCGAAGGGGTATTTTATGATCGAAAAAAACTGGGTTACTTTGATTAAACCCAAAAAACTGAATATCAAAATTGATGAAAAAAATCCAAACCAGGCAACTTTAATTGCAGAACCATTGGAAAAGGGATTTGGATTAACGTTGGGGACGGCATTGCGTCGTGTGTTGCTGTCGTCATTGCAGGGATGTGCGCCGATTTATATTAAAATTGACGGCGTTCAGCATGAATTTTCCAGCATTCCTGGCGTTCGCGAAGACGTTACAGATATTATACTGAATTTAAAGGGTGTATATTTCAAAGCCTTGACCGAAGGTCAGCACAAGGCAACACTGAAAGCCAAAGGACCAGCCGTTGTTACCGCGGGCATGATTGAAACAGCCGGCGGGGTAGAGGTTATGAATAAAGATGTCGAAATCTGCACGTTGGATAAAGATGCAGAACTAGATATGGAAATTACGTTGTCTACGGGTCGTGGATACGTAGCGGCGGCCGCGCATGCGGATGGATTGCCGTTGGGGGTTATTCCGGTAGATTCTATATTTTCGCCAATTTTGAATGTTGCGACATCTGTGTCGGAAACACGTGTAGGGCAGAGTACGGATTATGATAAACTGGAAATGGTTGTTAAGACAAATGGGGCCGTATCACCCGAAGATGCAATTGCATTGGCTGCGCGTATTTTGACGGATCAGTTGGTGGTCTTTATTAACTTTGAAGATCCTGCACAAATTAATGCGCCAACCGAAGAAGAAAAGGCCAAAGATGCATTGCCATTCGATCCGAAATTGTTAAAGCATGTTGATGAACTGGAATTGTCGGTTCGCGCAAACAACTGCTTAAAGAACGACAAGATTAATTGGTTGGGTGAATTGGTTCAAAAGACCGAAGCCGATATGTTGAAAACACCGAACTTTGGGCGCAAGTCTTTGAATGAAATTAAAGTTCAACTGGAAGCAATGGGGTTGAGTCTGGGGATGGAAGTCCCGGGTTGGCCACCAGAAAATATTGCGGAGTTGGCAAAAAAATACGAAGACCCCTACAAATAAAATTATTATAGCGTGTCATCTGGCGCGTTTTCCGATTGCTCATGTAGGTTAACTACACTACGCCATCGGAAAACATCGCCATCTGGCGCACTCTAATAATTTTACAATTAAATTTTATGG
>JADINC010000007.1 GCA_017694255.1 Candidatus Enterousia avistercoris
AACGAATACAGTGTATCCCCGGCGGTCACAGTTATTTCACGCAACTGGACCCGTGTTGTTGTATTTGGGGCCGTGCGAACCGGCACAGACACCGTCTGGACCGATGGTGCGGTTGTTTTTCCTGGGACCGCCAACTTTTGTCCAACATACAATCCATATGGTGCCACCAGTCCATTTACACGCGCCAATTCTTCCACCGTGGTATTATTTTCCCGCGCCAAAGAATACAATGTATCCCCAGCGGCCACAGTTATTTCTGTACTGGCGGGAACAGTTGTTGTTCCGCCATACATTGGCACATGTATATAATCCACCGTTGCCATATCTGTTGCGGCGGTATGTTCAGAAACAATTTCGCCCCCCGTATCCACCGCCGCATACACCGGCACATTACCATACATATTTACTGATGACGGTGGCACGATATAATCATCAACACTGGCATATTCGACATAATCCGCCGTTTCAACAGAACCATACAACTGTGGCGACGCATACACCCCATAGTCTATTGCCGCCGAATTATAAATTTCCGGTTGTGTTTCTGGGTCTGCCAACAATGCTGGATAACGCGCCGAAATAAATTCACCGACCGTATCAGGCAAAGACATAATTTTCGGCTGTAAATCACAGCCCAAAACCGCCCCCAACGCAATAACAATAAAAAAGAAATTAAATTTTTTCACATGGCAATTATATCATAAATTACCACCTAAATAAACACCAGTTATTCAGTTTTTTCATCACGCATAAACAATAAACTGATTTCAAACAATGCCCACATCGGCACCGCCAACATAATTTGCGATATAACATCTGGCGGGGTCAAAATTGCGGCCACAACCACAATCAGCACAATTGCATATCGGCGCATTTTTACACACCGCGCGCGCGATAAAATCCCCACCCTGTTCAGCAACACCAAAACCAACGGCAATTGAAACGCCAGTCCAAAAATCTTTAACATGCCAATTGCGAACGCTAAATAATCCGTTGCAACCGGCATCAATACTGACGGCACGGGCGCTTCATTATTCAGTTCGATAAAAAATCCAAATACAAATGGAAACAAAATATAAAATGCAAACGCCGCGCCAATTAAAAACAAAACCGGCGCCAACACTAAAAACGGCCACACTGCGCGCTGTTCATTTCTATGCAATCCCGGGGCAACAAACGCCCACAAATGCCAAACCGCAAACGGCGTTGTAATAAACAACCCAAACAATACAGACAAAGAAAAACGAATCATCAGTCCATCTGCCAAACCACTGTACAGCAATTCCCCATCTGGCCACACATCCAACAAAGGCTGGGTTAACACCTGTTGCAAAAATGGCGACAAATACCACCCCGCAATCATTGCCACAACAAATATCCCAACGACCCATAAAATACGTCGACGCAGTTCAGCAAAATGTTGTCCCAATGTCATACGCTGCATTTTTGCCCCTTTGGTCTGCGCGAACCAGTTTTTAATTTCTTGTTCCCTGCCCCAGATTTTTTGGCTGATATTTTTTTCAATGGTTCTGATATTCCATCCAACATATCATCCGTAGTTGTTCGAATAATTTCATCAATTGGCTTTTCTAAATCAATCTGATTACGAATTTGTTCGGACGCATCAGTAATTTTCCAAATCAGTTTTCTGATCATTGTTATTGCCGTGGCCAAAAAACGTGCAACATCTGGCCACATACGCGCCGGGATTACAACAACCCCGACCAGCAATATTACTAAAAATTCTGCCCAACTGATTCCAAACATAATTAATCATAGAACGAATCGCCACCACTGGTACTGATTGTTCTGTGGTGTTGTATTTGAAAGAATCCTGTGCCAAAATCAGTTTTCTTTTTTAAATCATAAAATGCGACATCCGTTTGTGCACCTGTTGCGTCAACAACCGTCCATGAATTCAACCGCACAGGCGATTTATCAAACACAACCGTCATATTTCCCAATCCTTCTTGGCCACGCAAATTCATTTTCAAAGAGAATGTTTTATCCCCAGAATTTGTTTCAATTACATTTATATCTGCATTCTGTAAATCTATATTTTCGCGAATCAGTATTCCTGCGGGTGTACTGGTCAACGGCACCGTTGTAATCTGATCCAACGATTTATCAAAAAAATACAAATCACGTCCATCTGATATTAATTGTATCGGCATATTATCATAGTCCAACCGTACCCGCCCCGGGCGCAGCATTGAAAATATTCCACGTTCTTGATTACCATTTGCCGTCTGGACAAAAGTCCCCGCCAGCCCAGTTATTGAATTTAAATATTTTTCTGCAGCATTAACATAATTTACATCAACAGCCGCATTGGCGCGCATGCACACAAAAGCGCAAAAAATTGATAAAAACAATTTTTTTATCATTTTATTACCCCCTTTATCAATTCCAGAACGCGCGCACGCACATTTTCCAATTCGTCATGCACAACCGCCCCGGCGGCGTACAAATGCCCACCGCCGCCCAACGCCGCGGCAATTTCATCAACAGGCTTTGCCCGACTGCGCAAAGAAACACTGGTTTGTGATTCTTTTTGCTGTTTCAACATAATAATATATTCCACCCCGCGAATATGTCCCAACAGGTTTAATATCGTATCGCTGCGCCCATCTAATTTTTTATAATCATCACGCAAAACAGTTGCCAATGCCACACGACCACGGAACAAGAACTCTGCACGCGATGCAACGGCCGCTTCGGTCAAGACGGCTTTACGTGGCTTGTTATTTAACAAATTCGACAAACTTTCTATATTTACACCCGCATCAACCAAATCTGCCATCATACGCAATACAGTTCCACGGCGCGCAAATTTAAAGAACCCTGTATCCGTTAACAAAGACAGCGCAATCAAATCATTTACCGTTTCATCACGCACCCAATTTAAATCATCGGCAATTTTAAAAATTATTTCACCCGTGGCGGCGGCATTTATATCATCCAGACACAAATCTGCAACAGGCGCATCATTTTTATGATGATCAATTTCAATTTTATATCCCGCCGAATCAATAATATTTTTTGTCCCGCCGATATTTGTTTCTGTTCCGTAATCCAGTATAAACGCCAAATCAAATGGCCGGTCCACATCAACATGACCAAAATATCGCATACATGGCCTATTTGGTACATTATCCAATATATTTGGAAAATTTCCATCATACATGCACACTGGCGTTTTATTAAAATTCAACTCTATCAATCGTGCCAGCGCCAACGACGCACAAACAGAATCACCATCTGGATTTTTATGTCCCACAATCACAACAGATTGTGCGCCACGAATTTTTTCGACCAAAATGCCCAGTTTTTCTTTCATATTGCAATATCTTCTATATAGAACTGTGCGCTAACACGTCCGTTATATTCATTTTCTTTCAGTTTGCCCAACAGTTTTATTTTAGTGTTTGCATTCGCATCGTCCAGTAAAAAATCACCGACCGGTGTTCCGACCAAATTAAACCCAACAAAGGCCAATTGATTA
>JADINC010000008.1 GCA_017694255.1 Candidatus Enterousia avistercoris
ATTCTTTCCAAAAGAAAAACTGCGCGACCCAAATGCAAATTATCACAAAATGTCAATTGACGAATTAAAATCACAATTCGACGGATTTGACTGGGCCACATATCTGGATGCACGTGGCGCAAATGCGGCCACAGAAATTAACGTTAATCAACCATCTGCAATTAATGAATCAATCGCAATTATGAACGATACTGATATTGAATTAATCAAAGACTATTTACGGTACTGTATTATCAGCGCGGCAGATACACTGTTGGATGATGATACATATGAAATATCGTTTGATTTCTATAATCGCACGATGGCGGGACAAAAAGAACAAAAACCACGCTGGAAACGCGCGGTTGCATTACTGGACGGCAGTTTGGGCGAAGAAATTGGACACCTGTATGTGAATAAATATTTTTCACCAGATGCAAAAAAACGTATGCAAAAATTAGTAAAAAATCTGCAACGCGCACTGGGGATGCGTATCGAAAATCTGGAATGGATGTCGAACGAAACAAAATCGCGCGCATTAGAAAAACTGGATACATTCCATGCAAAAATTGGATATCCAGATAAATGGCGCGATTATTCTGAATTAAATATCGATGAAAATTTATCGCTGTGGGAAAATATGGTGCGCGTTGCTGAATTTGAAGACGCGTTTTGGATTGAAAAAATCGGCCAAAAAAAAGATCCAACCATATGGTACATGAATGCACATGAAGTTAATGCATACTATGACCCGACAACAAATGAAATTTGTTTCCCGGCGGGCATTCTGCAATATCCATTCTTTGATATGGCCGCGGACGACGCGTTTAACTATGGCGCTATTGGCAGTGTAATTGGCCATGAAATGACACACGGTTTTGATGATTCAGGACGTCAATTTGATAAAGACGGGAATCTGCGCGACTGGTGGACGGCGGCGGATGCCGATGGATTCAATGCACGCGCAAATGTATTAAAAGATTATTTTAATAATATAGAAGTTGCGCCAAACGTTCACGCAAATGGCGAATTTACACTGGGTGAAAATTTGGCCGACTATGGCGGAATAACTGTTGCGTATACTGCATATAAAAACTTTGGCACACCATCAGATACCATAGAAAATTTAACGGCAGACATGCGGTTCTTTATCGCATATGCGGGCGTATGGGCACAAAATATACGCGACGCCGATGCACTGCGTCTGACGAAAACAGATGAACATTCTTTGGCACGTTGGCGCGTAAATGGAATATTGCCGCATATTGATGCGTGGTATGACGCGTTCGGAATTGTATCAACAGATAAATTATATCTGGCGCCAGAAAAACGCATAAAATTATGGTAAGGAAAATCCCGCATTATGCGGGATTTTTTATAGGAAAACATGCAAATTGATATTATGCGCAAAAACAATAACCCTGGATTAGAAAGGGGTAAAATATGCGCATAATAAAATCTGTATCTTTGATTTCTGTATGTTGGGCTATGCCCGCCATGGCGGCGGATGCACCAGATTTTAATACTTTTTATAACCTGTATAAGGCACTGGAAAGCCCAAATAACATATCGATAACATCAGACATTTTATCAACCAGACTGCTGAACACCCCAGGCGCACAATCAACAATCATAGACGTTGGAAATTTTGATTTTAACGGTGGCGGATACGTTGGATTTGTTATATCGAATGGGTACAATTTTTCACTGGCCAATGGCGGGACTTTTTCTGGGGATACAATAGAAAAATCAATTAATAACTTTTCTAATTCTGCCCAAGGCGGCGTGATATCAAACCTGGGCGGGGGCGTGGAAATAAATAATTCTGTATTTGCAAATAACACATCCAGCGCCGGTGGTGCCGTGTTTTACCAAGGTGCCAACAGCACTGCTGATATTTCAAATTCTGTATTCCAATCAAATCGCGCATCCCGCGGCGACGGCGGGGTGATATACAACGAATACGAATCCAGCGCAACATTTACAAATTCTGTATTTACCGGTAATTCTGCACGCGATTATGGGGGCGTGGCATTTAATGATGGCGCATTAAATATTTCTGGGGGGACGTTTACGTCGAACTCTGCTGACAGCGGTGGTGCGCTATATAACTCTAATACAATAAATATATCTGATTCCAGTTTTACGGGAAATACTGCAACGGCGGGCCCGGGCGCAATATACACAACAGGCATGATGAATTTAAAAAACAGCGTATTCGAAAATAATTCTGGGGATACAGGTGGCGCAATTGGAAACTATGGTATAATTGGCGACACATTATATTCTGTGATACAGGGGTCTGTGTTTAATAACAACAGCGCTGAATATGGCGGTGCAATTTATAACTGGGATGACATATATGTAATTGACAGCCAATTTAACAATAACACCGCATCCACAGATGGTGGCGCAATACACAATTTATCAGAATTATACTTAATCGCTTTGAACAATGATGTTTCTTTTACGGGGAACACCGTAAATGGCGCATCAAATGCAATTCAATCCAGTGGTACAATCACTATGAACGCGTCCCCAGGATATAATATAATATTTGACGATGCCATCGGTGGCGATGGCAATATAAACATAAATCGCCCATATATTTTTGATTCCAAAGATGTGCCAACTGGGGGCAATATAATTTTAAACGCGGATATGTCTGGATTTTCTGGGGACATAACACAATTTAATGGCACAATGCAGATTGCCGAAAATGGCACGTTTTTTAACGCAAAAAATTTAAATATCCAAGGCGGCACACTGGATATCGGCACACATGAAATAAACGCGTCGTCAATATCATTTGGTGAAAACGCAACACTGGTTCTGGGGGTCGCAAACGCAGATACATATGGATATGTGAATGCAGATACGTATTCAATTGAAAATGGCGCAAATCTGAACGTCATATTACAACCAAACGCAATGGGGTCAAACAGTACAATGCGGTTGCACCTATTGCGCAGCGCAAACGAAATATTGGATAATTTTACACCACAAATAAACAATAACCTGTATGCGTTTTCGCAAATTGGAAACGGATGGTATGTTATCGAATCTGTCGCAGAATATGACGATATAATTCGCGATATGGGCGGGACACAAAACAATATAAACACCGCCACTGCATGGCAAGATGCGCCACCGGCATCACATACCACAGGACGTGAATTATATCTGCAAATGAATGCACTGTTGCAAACAAATGCCATCGGTTATATTCGGGCACTGAGTGCACTGGCGCCATCGCCCGCCCCGCTGACACAAATCATAGGAACACAATTGATATCGCGTACCGACAACATGATTAATGGACCACGCAATGAATATGATACTGGCAATGGTAAAATTTGGGTATCAGGTGTTGGGTCTGGGGGACAACTGGATAGCGCGATACAATATTCTGAATTCGATATGCACGGAATCGGTGGTGCTGTGGGCACTGAATATAAAATTGCAGATGCCATATTTGGCGCCGCGTATACATTCCAATACGATAAAATCGGTAATTGGGCACGCGACATCCGCGCATCAACAGACGGTGGGGCAATTTATATAAAATATAACCTGGGTAATTTCGCACTGCGTGGCGCAACAGCAATCTTCTATACCGATATACACGAAATAAAAAATGCTGCAAATTTGCGACTGGATAATAATACATCTGCGTACACATACAGCGCGTGGTCAGATATAGGATACAAAATTTCACCATATAATTGGAATATCACACCACGGGTCGGCACACGATATACACTGATACATCGTGCAACATCCACAGATGAAGCCGGACAAACAATATCTGGGGACAATTTGCATTTTTGGACCGCATATACAGATGCAACAATTGCATATAATAATTTTGATTTCCATGGGATTAAATTTGTGCCGTCTGTAAATATTGGCGCATCGTATGACATGCGCAGCGATAATGACATATTTAATATCGCAATAAACAATAACAAATATAATATTGTCGGCGATAAATTGCCAAGATTGGCCGGCAATATTGGTACAGAATTGGGTATAATATTTAATGAATCTGGCGAACTGAGAATCGGAATCAACGCACAATTGCGCAACGATTATAATAATATCAGCGCAACCATACGTGGCGCATTGCGATTTTAAAACAAAATCACCGACGGTTACCCGTCGGTGATTTCTCCCCTCCTTCTGGTTTCCCAGAAACTGATTGCGCCCAATGGAACCGCGCAGGCGCCTTTATATTATGCAGCGCGTGCAACCTGGGCTGATGTGGTGGCATCTGCGGAATCCATAATCTTTTTCGCTTCGGCAAAAACCATTTCTTTGACACGCATGGCCAAAGCCTTGGTTTCCAAAGATTCCGCGGCAACATCAAAATTATCTGTACGAATTTGCAGTGATACATACGCACCAACCAAAGATGGACGTGGTAAATCTTCGATTGAACGAGGGGCATTATTGTGGCCGATTTGCAATTCATCCGCCAACGATATTATCTGTCTGTCTTCATTAACCCATACGGTTGTGGTTAAAACCTGGTTCAGTGCAATCATTATTTCTTTGATAGATTTTGTCATGGTGCGGTCCCTCCTTTCACGGGCGTTATCGAAAAACTAAATTTATTTTGTATGTACACGGGTATTTACAAAATACGAACTTTAATTTTTCTGTTAATTTTTATTTTTACCAGTTTTCCGGTTTTTTGGCGGATTCCTGGGGTTTTTAAACTTTTTCTCCTTGTCTATACAAACATCTTAGAACAAAAACGAATCGCAGGTCAAGCACAAAATGCATTTATTTTAATTTTATTTGTAATTTTTTTGATTTTACATTAAAAACCATAAAATACCATAAATTAACTATAAATTGTCATTGACAACCATATTTACCCGTGCTAAATTCATATCGAAGCACAAAGGCACAGCCGTACAACACAGTCCCATAAGAGCGAAAAATGTCATTGTTTCTCTCATCTTATGAAAATCGTTTGGATACCAAGGGTCGCGTGTCTGTACCGGCCGCCTTTCGTGCTTCGATTGGATCTGAAAAATTTCCCGGCGTTGTTTTATACCGTTCATTCACCAATAATTGTATCGAAGGCTTATCAATGTCGCGCATGGAACAATTGGCGGCTGCAACTGATAAAATGGGTGTATTCGACAGCGAACTGGACGATCTGTCTGCGATGCTGTTCGCGGACGCGCGACCATTAACATTTGATGTAACAGGCCGCATCGTTATACCCGCAGATTTATTAAAACATGCCGGCATCACAGATACCGCCGTATTTGTTGGTCGTGGGACCAGTTTTCAAATCTGGAACCCCGACGCATTCCGTGCTGCCCAAGAGAAATCGCTGAACAACCTGCGCGCGGCGCGACCAAATTTAACAATATCATAACATATAAAAAACTGGGACATGCCCTGTTAAAATGCGCACAATATAAAAACACCGGCAGACGCCGGTGTTTTTAACATCTGGTTAATCGCCCATAACCTGGGTAATCCATTCTTCGGGTGTTAAGCTGGTATCCACTGTGCTATCACTGGAAACGTCATTAACACTCATACACGTGGTGATAATTGGATTGCACGCGCGCATTGCAACCTTATTAGCCGCACTTATTTTGGTTATTTCGCCAGTGCCCTCTTCTACGGTATTGCTGTCTGGGTCATAGTTGTTTTGTGTCAGACATGATACCACATCGGTTATGCATTCTTCGGCATAGTCCGCCAAAATTGTATCCTGGGCAGATTTGATTTGCACCAATGTGCGGTTCAGATATTCTTTGACCACATTGTTATCGACAATAAACTTTTTATTTTGGCCGGTACCATTGTATGTTATATCCTGGCAACGGTTCAAAACCGATACACACATACCATAGTTCCGATTATCGGAATCATCATGATAACCAATCTTGTTCTGCAAGAATTCTGATATACTGGTTGTGTTTTCGCTTTCCACCGGGCTGGATGTAACCGTGGCATTAATATAGCCCGCCAATGTCCCCGCATCTGTACCAGCAACCGACCCCCACGCGTTGGTATTGCCACCTTCGCCGCCTTCGTAATCCCACATTCTGTATATTTCGGCGTTTTCGATATCACCCGGTGCGCCAGGTTCACTGCCGATAACAATTTCGCCATTAACAATGAATTTGCCCGTCGGATCCAAACAATTTTCATAATCGCGTCCACATACAAAGTCATCCTGCATACAGTTATCCAGTTCTGTGACGCACCCACGCAGGTCAAATTCATTCTTTTGCTGGGCCACCATTAAACGCGCACGTTGTAAAACATTCTTGGCATTACGGACAGTAGACGTCATTTGGTCATTAGAATCCGTCAATGCACGTTCATATGCGATACATGCTTTGTCAATTTCCAAATCGTATGAATTTGTAATAATCGATATATCCACACCCTGGGCCTGGCAATTATTCAATATTGCCGCCTTGCACCGTGATGCGGCCGTATCATACAAATCTTCGCCACGCTGGTTGCTGATACTGCTGGTATCGGCAGTCCTCATACCCAACAGCGAACTCAAATCAAACCCAGTACTGTCGATAGAAAAATCCAACAGCCCAGATAAATCAAAGCTCAACCCGCCCGATGATGATGACGACGACGAACGACCACTTTGCACATCTACAATCATGTTTTTAATTTTATCCAGATCGTTCTTTAATTGACTGTTATCATTGCTGCCCTGCATTTCCAATTCAGCTTCGGTCTGGGTGAACAAGGTTTCAACTTCCTCTGCGGTCAGGCCGATATATTGAATCTGTTGTGCGACATCTTGCAAATCTGCGGTTGCTTGCTTCAATGCCGCTTCGGTTTCAGCATAATTTTCCAGATTAGCACTGCAGCTGCAACGCCCCTGGGTATCATCCAGAACATTACAGAAATTATCCATACAGGCGGTGTATTGTGCCTTGCAATAATCGGTTAACTGGGCCAATTCGTCCATAGAAATGGTCGATGTTGTTGAAACATCTGACGTGGTGGATTCTGTTGTCGAACCGACACGAATCGCCGGCATACGTGCACTGACGCCCGAAGAACGCACACCCACGCGGGCACTGCTGATATATAACGGATTATTTACAGTATCTGTTTGAACAATCGATGCGCGCGCCGTATTTGAATTATTCCGCGCAGCCGACGCCTGGCGCGTTGTGACACCCGGTGTTGATTTTGTTGTTGTGGCAGTTGTTGACCGAACTGTTGCAGTTGGGCGCGATGCAACAATATTTGTTGCCGCATTGCGTACCGTACGCGATGCCGCAGCGCGCGTTGCAGTGGTTGTTGCCGCACGCGACGTAGTTGACGCGGCAGTATTTGTTGTGGCACTGTGCACAGTGGTTGGGCGCGCCGATACGGTACGTGCCGTATTTGCCGCATTGGCCCGATTAGCAACATTACGCGCCGACGTGGTTGTACTGGACGCAACGGCACGCGATGCCGCTGCACGCCCAGACGCATTGCGCGGGCTGACCGTGGTTGGAACAACAGGCGCCACGGTTGTTTCCGGTTCCGCATCCGCCCCAGACTGGGATGTTGCCGCATCAATTTCCATTTCATCCGTAATGAACATTTCAGGATTTTCAGCCGCATATTGCGCCATCATTTCTTGATAGAAATATTCGGGCGCAACCTCTGCAAATGCGGGCAAAACCAATAATCCACTGATAACGACAACAAGTCTTTTCATATAAAAATCCTTCCTATTTATACCGTATTATATCATATAGCGCAAAATCGTACAAACAAAAAATGTGTTTTAAACCGACAAGTTTCTATGCGTTGTGCATTTTTTCCTGGATTATTATATTTTTTAATGAATTTGACATATGCAAAATGTTTCTATATACTGTACCCTTGTAAAAGGAATACGTTTTGGGGATAATGAAAAAGGTTTCAATGTTCGTTTTTACCCTGCCACTGGTGGGATGTACAACAATACCGACATCGACCACAGATGAACGGCTGGTAAACTATACCCCAAAAATTACTGCATCAGATTTTAATTATGACCCAATGGAAACACCTATTGCCCAATGCTATGCCCCAGAACTGGGGACGGGCAATGAAATCAGTGGCGCAACATTAATCGAAGATGGGCTGTCTGCATTTGTAATCCGGGCGGCATTTGCACGCATGGCGACCAAAACAATTGATTTACAGACGTACATTTACAGTAATGATTTTTCGTCCAAGGTTTTAATTGGCGAACTGAAACGCGCCGCTGACCGCGGGGTCAAGGTACGAATTCTGCTGGATGATTATGGAACAAAATCCGACATCGTTGATGTGATGTTATTAAACCAGCACCCGAATATAGAGGTCAAGGTTTTCAATCCTGTGGCAAATCGTTCACGTTTATTATATTATCCCCAGTTTTTGCTAGACTTTAATCGTCTGAATTCCAGAATGCATAACAAACTGTTTATTGTTGATAATATTGCATATATAACGGGCGGGCGTAATGTCGGCAGTAATTATTTCTATCCGGAAACCGCATCTAACTTTTCCGATACAGACGTTTTATTTATTGGCGACATGACCAAATATGCCACCGCCAGTTTTGATGAATACTGGAATTATCATTTGGCGATTCCGGCATCTGTATTTCCAAAGGCAAAATCAAAGCGCGCCATGCGCAAACTGGAAAAAAAGTTTAAACAAATCGAAACAGAAAGTGCCGCAGATATCAATGAATACAACAAAATTATATCGCGCGCGCAACGTGAATACAAAAATAAAAAATTCGATTTCAGTTGGGGCCATGGGAAATTCTTGGCCGACCCCCCGGCCAAGGTTGAAATGTCTATGGATGAAAAAGAAAAATATCGTGGCGATATTATCCAGGCATTACAACACTTGTGGGGCGAAACAACGGATTCTGTGTATATGTCGGCGGCATATTTTGTCCCGGGCCAGGGCGGTTTGGAACATATGCTGCACGAAGAGAAATCTGGGGTGCACATGACAATTGTTACCAATTCATTGGCATCAACAAATGCAACAACAGTGTATGCAAAATGGGAAAAATACAGAAAGAAACTGATTGAATCTGGGGCGGATGTTTATGAATTTATGCTGTCGGCGGAAAACCTGCGTGGCAAGGAACACGACCGCGAACGCAAACAATCCAGTTTTTCGGTACTGCACAGTAAAACAATTGTGTTCGATGACGATATTTCATGGATAGGCAGTTTTAACCTGGACCCGCGCAGCGCGTATTACAATACTGAAAATGTGGCAATATTTGAAAGCCGCGAATTTGCGGATAAACTGCGCGAAATGATTATACGCGATACAAAAACATCATGGCGCGTGACACTGGACGAAAACGGCGATCCAGTCTGGACCGGCAGCAGACCTGGGGATACAACCCCGCGCGTATACCACCACAGCCCGGATACATCAATATTCCGACGGGCATTAAAAATAATTACTAACCTGGTCCCAGAAAAATTTGTGTAAAATAACGCGTGAACAGAGTGTAGGGTTTAGAGTGTAGAGTTTAGAGTGAAGAGTATAGAGTGTAGATGATGTGTCGCATTCGCGACA
>JADINC010000009.1 GCA_017694255.1 Candidatus Enterousia avistercoris
GCATAATATGCCATGTGCCATCTTCCAGACATTGAATTTTATCCGCCCGTACCGATGCCGCAATTTGTTGCGGACTGACGGACGCGCCACGCAAACTTTCCCGTGCGGCCCGCACCGCCGCATCCATCGACAGCGCTGGATTTGCCGCAATTGCCGCCGCCGCCAGATTTGCCACCGCCAACGCAAATTCAGAATCTTTATTTGTATTTACCAATTGATAAATCCTTGTTTTTTTTCTAGCATTCATTATATCACAAATAAATATTAAATAAAATCAAAGTAAAACAAAAATGCAGTCCGAAAACAGACCACTTGCTGATTTGATGCGCCCATCAACAATTGATGAAATTGTCGGGCAAAAACAACTGTTGGGCGAAAACGGTCTGGTCCGGCGTATGGTTGACAACCATAAATTATCCAATTTGATTTTATGGGGTCCGCCTGGATGTGGTAAAACGACCATTGCGCGCGCACTGGCAAAATCTGTGGACATGGATTTTGTTGCAATGTCTGCAGTATTTTCTGGAACCGCCGACATAAAAAAGGCCATGGATGCTGCCCGCATGAACCGTGAAATCGGTCGTGGAACATTGCTGTTTATCGATGAAATCCACCGTTTTAATAAAACCCAGCAAGACACCCTGTTGCCCTATCTCGAAGATGGGACCGTTGTATTCATGGGCGCGACCACCGAAAACCCCAGTTTTAATTTAAACAACGCATTACTGTCGCGGTGCCACGTGGGGGTTTTACAGCCACTGTCGACCGAAGATTTATTAACATTAATATCGCGTGCCGAAGATTTCCTGGGCAAAAAATTACCGTTGGATGAAAATGCCCGCATACATCTGGCCCAGATGGCAGACGGCGATGCACGATTTTTACTAAATACGGTCGAATATTTAACGAACGCAAACTTTAAGAAATTGTTGTCGCCTGACGCACTGGACGCCGCGATACAGAAACGTGCACCGCTGTCCGACAAAACAGGCGACGAACATTATAATTTAATATCCGCCGTTCACAAATCCCTGCGCGCCAGCGATACTGACGCCGCGCTGTATTGGACGGCCCGCATGATGACATCTGGCCAGGATCCAATGTATTTATTTCGTCGCCTGGCGCGATTTGCAATGGAAGATATTGGTCTGGCCGATCCGAACGCAATGCAGATGGCACTGGCGGCATGGCAACTGTATGAACGCATGGGCAGTCCCGAAGGCGACCTGGCACTGACCGAATTGGTAATATACCTGGGGACTGCGCCAAAAAGCACGGCAAACTATCGCGCACAAACATCTGCATATCGCACGGCCCGCGAAACAGGCAGCCTGATGCCCCCCAAAAATATCCTAAATGCCCCAACCCGCATGATGAAAGACATGGGTTATGGCGCTGGATACATATATGAACCAGATACCGCATCTGGATTCAGTGGTCAAAACTGTTTCCCAGAATCAATGCAACGACAAAAGTTTTATTATCCAATTGAACGCGGATTTGAACGCGAAATAAAAAAGCGACTGGAATACTGGGATACACTGCGCAAAAAAATCAATTCAACCAAGAACTAGCGCACCTGTATTGAATCCAGCTCCTTTAAAATAACATCCAGATTTTTCATATTATCCGATACATGTGCAACACAACCAACATTTGCGCGATTTATTAACCCGGTTAAAACACGTCCCGGCCCCAGTTCATATGCACGCGTAATATTATATTCTGGGAACTTTTGCATAATTTCAAACCAACGCACCCCATGCGTCATTTGGTCCGCCAGCGCATCTTTAACATCGTTCGGATTTGACATAACATTTGCCGTCTGATTTGAAAACCAATTTGTTTTCGGTGCATCAATCGTAATATTTTCCAACCGCCGGCGCAGTAAATATTCTGCATTTTGCATCAATGCACAATGTGCCGGGATTGCAACATTTAATCGTTTTGAAATTCGTGCCCCACGCGCCCGTGCACGTGCCACCAAAATATCCAGCGCTTCGTTTTGTCCACTGATAACAAATTGATCAAGCGCATTATGATTAGAAATTGCCGCAAAACCATGCCCATTAATTGCAACCAATATTTCTTCCAGTTGTTCTTTGGTCAACCCAACAACACAGGCCATTCCACCCGCATTTTTATCTGCCATAGACATATATGTTGACCGCGCCGACAACAACTTAGTCGCCGTACACACAGACATACTGCCCGCACAATGCAGTGCCGAATATTGTCCCATTGAATGCCCTGTAATTGCATATCCAATTTTATACAAAGGCACATTATCAAAATGTTGTTCTATGACACGCGCAATTGAAACCGAATGCGCAAATGTCCCCAGCGACGTCATTTCTGGCTGGTTTAATACATCCACCGGTCCATTCAAACACGCACGCGCGACATCTTTATGCGTCATATCTGATACCTGTTCAAAAGTATAACGAACAATCGGATACGCATCATACAAATCTTGCGCCATACCAACATATTGCGCACCTTGACCTGGAAAAACAAAAGCTATTTTTTCTGTAAACATGGCCAGAATTATTACACCAAAACAATAAATGTCAATAAATTATAATATAAAACATGGCCCAAATGGGCCACGCTTTAACAAATTAAAATAAAATATTCACATCCAACCCGACCTGTAATTCATCACTTTCGAATTCATAATCCAAATGTCCCGCATATTGCGTGCGTCCATATTGACGAACGATTTTTCCACCTAACCATTCCTGGTTATAGTGGGGATTTGTCGCCTTGCGCAGTGTAAATTCCGCCCCCAAACGCCAGTCTTCGGTTATACGAAAATACGCCTCTGGCACAAAGTCAATATACGCCATACCACGCGCGTCATCGAAAATCCAACTGGACTTGATTGTCGCGGCCAGCGTCATCCCCGTCCATTGACGCCCAAACCGATACCCGGCATAATACGTAGAATCTGCAAAATACGGCGTTCTAACATGGGACGACCCGCCAAATTTCAACCCGAACAAAACATCAGAAATTATACGTGCACTGTTCCCAGACGCGGTACCAACACGATAAATCCCCCCGAAATCTACTGCGGAAAAACCGTCTTCGGACCCGTCAAAATCCTGTTGAAAATGCACATTTGCCGCAATTGTCAGACGATTATTTATACCATATGATAATGTTTCACCCAAACGCAAAACATTATCCCAATACGTCAGCGTTGTACGGGACAAAACCTCATTGATACCTTGCAAATACAACGGATCCGACGTATCACGTGCCAACACGTCTGTTGCATGTGCGGCACTGATTGGCCCCACACCAACAACAGCAACTAAAATTGCATATAAAAATTTACGCATTCTCTCTTGCCCCATGTTTTATATTAATTACGCAAACGCATATTTTTGGTGGGCCGGAAAAATCCGCCCCACCCAAAAACATTCATACAATACCTAGAATGTAAATATCGCCTGCAATCCGACGGTCGCTTCGGAATAATTATCGATTTTCGCGGTACCAACGCGACGGAATGTACTGGTTGAATTATCTTCAGAATACACAGTCCCCCAGAATTGTAAATCCTGGTCATCGGCAGAATCATAAACCGCCATCTTTCCATACAGATTTAATGCGAACCAATCATTTGGCTGCCATCCGATTGCTGCCTTTAAACTCAATTGATCGTGCCAATCATATGTTCCATACAGCGCTTCGAAATTCAATGTCCAATCTTCGGCCAATACACTGAATACCCCCAGTCCGCCTTCGACATAGAACACACTGTCTACATCCGTATTATATGCCAAGAACAATGTGGAATCATTGCCATCATCATTTTTGCCTTCGATTCCATTACCATATGAATTGCCATCAAAATCAACATACCACCCACGCAGTAATCCATATATTGTTGACGACGCAACCTTATATCCGCCCTTTAATTCCAAAACAACATTGTTTGAAACATCATGCTGGTACTGATAATAACCGGCCAACATCGCAATCCAATCTGTGGTATCGGCAAACCGCCATTGCAGTCCTAACCCCGCCAGATTTAATCCACTGTCATCCATTGTATCATCAGCCGACGATTCCCAATCAAATTTATAATCTGAAATATCATATTTCAATGTTGCCAGGACGGCCAATTTATCAGTAATACCATAACTGAAATCTTCTTTGATAGAAAACTGGCCCATATCCCATTTGCCATTTGCGACACTTTCGCCACTTAATCCAAAACCTTCATATGCGCTAACCGCCATATCATACGAATTCATTGTATATGACAAATCTGTTACCGAACCAAACTTTCCGGTCAACGGCTGGAAGAACGGATGCGCCAAGAAATATTTACGCTTTAATTCTGTACGCAATGTTTCTGATCGTGTTGTGCGCACGGTTGCATTTGCGTTTCCATCTGCATACTGGCGATACACCGCGCTGCGATTTGCAGGCTGGGTATAGTACAAATTCTTTGCATCTTTTTGATCGTATGTTTTCGTAGACGTACGTGTTTCATATTTTTCATAATTCACCTGGGTACGTTCGCGCACCGCTGGCATTCCCGTTAAATCCGCACTGGACGCCGCACGCGCACCCGAATTTGTTGCCGCCATTACCGGCGTGGCCCCCACAACTGCTGCAACCAATACAAACCAAGACATAGACTTTTTCATTATTAAAATCTCCTTTTGTGATAAATTATACCACAAAAAATCCGTATAAAAAAGCACTAAAAGCAAAAATAACAAATCCGCCCTGTGGCGGATTTTCCTATAAAATATGTCTTTTATTATTCGCATCTGGGGGGCTGACGATACCATCGGCCTCCATCTGTTCCATCAGTCCAGCCGCCTTGTTATACCCAATCCCCAGTCTGCGTTGAATATATGAAATTGTTGGTTTTTTATCGCGCAGTACAATTTCTTTGGCCTGGGAATACAAATCAGCATTTTTCTCTGCCTTGGCGGCGTACGTCCCACCCATTGGCGCGCCTGGCGCATCCGCCCCATCTGTGGCATCGGTCACACCATCGGCATATTCTGGCGCCCCCTGATCGCGCAAGAAATCCCCAACCCTGTTCATTTCTTCATCAGAAATAAACGCACCATGTATACGCACTGGGACACGTCCAGCCTCGCTAAACAGCATATCGCCACATGATAATAATTGTTCCGCGCCCTTTTCGCCCAATGTCGTCATAGAATCAATTGCACTGCGTGCCTGGAAAGAAACACGCGTTGGGAAATTCGCCTTGATAACACCGGTAATAACGGTCGTATCTGGGCGCTGGGTCGCCATAACCAGATGAATACCCGCCGCACGTGCCTTTTGCGCAATACGCTGGACGCATGCTTCAACCTCTTTACGGGCCAGGCTCATCAAATCTGCGACCTCGTCAATAATAATTACAATATATGACATATCAGACAAATCGACTTCTTGGGTTTCGAACAACAATTCACCTGTTTCTTCATCTGTACCAACCGCAATTTGCTGTGTTATTTTTTCACCGGCCGCACGTTTCTGTGCAACAATTTCATTATAGCTTTCTATATTACGGGCATTAACCAATTGCAAACGTTTATATCGTTCTTCCATTTCGCGCACGGCCCATTTCAGTGCATTTACCGCCGCCCCCGGGTCTAATTTCACAATTGGCGTTATTAAATGCGGTATATCGTCCCAGAAACCAAAATCAACCCCCTTTGGGTCAATAATCATCAGTTTACATTTATCTGGGGTAAAATGATAAACCACAGACATTATAATAGATTGAACAAACACCGATTTTCCCGACCCAGTACGCCCAGCAATCAACATATGCGGCATTTTGGCCAAATCAAAATACATCGGATTTCCACCAATATCCACCCCCAGCGCCAATGGTATTTTATATTTAGAATTGATAAACGTATCATTATCAACCAGCGATTGAAAACGCACCATTTGCCGGTTCAGATTCACCATTTCAACCCCAATCAGTTGCGTACTGGGGATATGCGCAATACGAATATTATCTGTTGCCATGGCACGTGTCATATCTGTTACTGTTTTTTTAATATCAGCCATCCGCACGCCCATTTTTGGCAAAAATTCATACAGTGTAACAATTGGTCCCGGCCGAATTCCGACAACCTTGCCTTCGACCCCGTATTCTGCAAAATGTACCTCCATCGCGGCGGCATTACGCTTTAATTCTGGGGTTACAACATTTTTGCCAAAATTAGAACGTTCTAAAAATGCTGGGTCTGGCAATTCATATTCGTGTGCCGCCACATCTGTGGTCCGCCGTCCAACGCGCCGCACGCGCTTTTTATCACTGCGTCGGGATTGTTTAACAACTTTATCATCTGGCGCATCATCTTCTTCGTATTCTGTATCATCTGCCTCTGTATCAAAATCCGTTTCTTCTTCATTTGCCGCAACCGCCGGCACCAAATGAAACACAGACAGTACCCATCGTCCCCCACGCACACACATATTAAACGCGCTTTTTATATGCACCCATTTTATATGCAACAACAACGCCGCCAATATCAAAAAAGATATAAAAACCAATAACCCAACTAATACAGTCCAATTTCCAATCAGACTTTTTACATCAACCGCCGCCAATGCGCCCAACATTCCCCCGAACGTTGTCCCGGGCGCAATCATCCCCAGTCCCGCCGCCCCGGCACAAATCGCGACAAAGCACCGCAAAAAATTATATTCTGGTCCCGCAGCATCATCCCAATTCAGCAACCATGTCAACCCCCAACGCGCAATGCACAGAAATAAAAACATCGCCGGGATAAATCCAATAAAGAATCGCAATCCGCCGACAATATTTTCCATCACAGATTGATTACCAAACGTACTGGCAACCGCCACCCCGTCCATATACGGCCCAGCAAACACCAGCACCCCCAGCATCCACATTCCCAGCGCCACCAACACGCCACCTGTAACGCGTTTTATCAAAACTTTTAACGCGCCTGAAATTCGCTGTGGTAAAAAATTAGATTTTGCTTCCATTCCAGACATTTTATCACAAAACACAATAAAATGTTATACACAGGTACAAAATTATTTTGCAACATCCGCACCATGACGTTTTAACAATGCCTTGACCAGATCCGCCATTGCCATACCAATAAACGCGCCCAAAATAACATCAGACGGCCAATGTGCCCCCACGCACACACGCGACACCCCAATAACAATTGCCAGTGTCCACGTAAACCATTTCACACGTGGCGCCAACAATCCCAACATCACCAGTCCTGCGAACGACGCAATTGTATGTCCCGATGGCATAGAATTAAACGCCCACTCAAACGATGGCGGGAAAAATCCTGTCATATCCAGCGCTTCATAGAATATCGGTCGTGCCCGTCCGATAAAAACCTTTAACACCCACCCCAGTGCACTGGCCGCAACCACCGCCGACAAAACAAACACCGCATAGCTGTTGCGCACTTTATTCCATGCGTCTTGCAAAAATACAAACAAACTAAATGATTTTTTTTCATTTCTAAACCGCGGTTTTTCTTTCAGTGCTTTTTTAATATAAAACACCAACAATACCACCGCAGATACAATCAACCACATTTTTGTGGCAAACAGCACATCAAACACCCGAAACAGCACACAATCGAACTGGCGCAAGAATAAATACAATGGTTTATCAAATGCAAACACACCCAACAACACCGCCAGCACAACTATAACCGCCGCATATCCCATCAAATTCCATTTGATTTTATTATCCTTGGTCAAAAACATATTTTCCCCATTTTGTTAAAATTATTCTTCTGCGACCAAACGTCCATAAACTTTTGGATCTGTTAATATTTTAACCGCAACCGCCATTGACAGTGAATCTTCATCTGCGCCACTGGTAATCACCGGACAACCGCGACGCACGGCATCAACATCAATGTCTGGTTTTTGGTTAAAATCTTGTGCATTAAAATCATTATTAATTACGTTCAAGAAAAAAGCATTTTGTTGACTGGCCGAACGAATATTAGACAAACATACAATCGGGAAAACCCCGCGCCCATCCAAACTGTGCCCCGTGCCTGTTTTTATTGATTTGTTCAGCAATTCCAATGCCCCGCCATTATCCAGACTTATCCGTGTTGCGATACGCGCCGCCCCTGCGGTTGGCGTTCCGACCAAAACCCCACGCGCATTTTCATAAAACGCCGCAACAATTGCCTCGGCTGTGCCGCGTGTCATATTTGACATCAAAACAACAACCGGCGCATCTGTTATTGCATCACCCCCTGGGACAACTTCTACTTCTTCTTGTGCAGTCTGGACAATTCGCATAACAGGCCGCCCACCAATAAACAGCCCCGCCAGTTTTGCTGCCGCACGTTCATCATCACCCGTTGCCGCACGCAAATCCAGAATTATTCCCGACACATCAGAATATTTTGCCAACGCTTCATTCACAATCGCTGCGGCATTATCTGATACATTATGTATAACAATTTCCAATATTCCGCCTGTTTCTTGTTCAGACCGATGAACAACATCCGCATCAGCCAATATAACTGTTGCGCGCCGCAACACAACATCACGCGCCCCCGACGGACTAACTAATTTTATCTTGGATGTTCCCGAATTAAATCCGTTCATAACCGCGGCCAATTCCGAATCAGACATCTCTGAAACATCCCGCCCATTAATATTTACAATCAAATCCCCCGCACGCACCCCAGCCGTATCCGCAGGCGCCCCTTTGAACACCGCATCCACCCGCCAGTTTCCACGCAAATCCCGCCGTCCATCTAAACCAACACTGGTCAGTATTCGTCCATCTTCGGCAATTTCTGCGGCCGTATTAAAAATATAGCGTCCATTTTCATCAATTCCGCGCATCAAACTGTCCACAACCATCTGGTACATTTCACTGGTCGACGCATTGTGCAACACCGCGTCATTTTCGCGCAGTTTTAAAACTAATGCAGTTGTAATTTCACCAAACGCATTCCAATCCCCTGCACTTGGTCGCGGATAATTTGCGATAATAGAATCCCCCCACACCAACACAACCCGTTCATCTGTTGCGGCAATATGCGCATTTGTGTTCAGTTTTTCCAGACTTTCAATTGCAACATTTATATTTTTTCCACCCCATTTAACCCCATCCAGTTTTTCATAAATATCTGCGAACGTGGCCGATGCCTCAAAAACATTTATACCATCTTGGATTGGTTCGTCTTCGAAAAACAAACTGTCCGCACGTGCCACCCCCATCCCCAGGATAACAAAAACACATGCAAACAGTTTTATCATTCTCATGCTATATAGCCTCCCCCTGCTGTATGGTGGCGGTCCAGATTTACTTTTTATCCCCGTCCCGCAGATTGAAATGATACAGTATTACATTTGAAATATAAATACTGGTAAATGTTCCCATAACAACGGCGAATGTCATTGCAATTGCGAAATCACGCAATGCCGGCCCACCAAACAGATACAGTGCAACCATGGCCAATATTGTTGAAACCCCCGTCATAATTGTACGTCGCATCATTTCATTTACCGACAAATCAATCAAATCATCCATCGGCATTTTATGATACATTTTGATATTTTCTTCGATACGGTCATAGTTTACGACCTTATCATTAATTGAATATCCAACCCCCATCAATATAACTGCAATTGCCGTCTGATTGAATTCCAGCCCTGTTATAGAAAAGAATCCAAACATTATAACAAAATCCAAACACAGTGATATAAACGATCCAATTGCATATCCCCCACGATACCGCACCCACACATATATAGACATCAGTATAAACGAAAACAGTACCGCCAATATACCACCACGAATCAGTTCCCCACCAATCTTAGGCCCCACAATCTGCACCTGGGAATACTGAACATTATCGCCCAAGATATCCTTGATTTCTGTAACGCGGGCGTTTTGTTCTGCATCTGTTGCGCCACGTGGCAACCCAACGCGCAGCAATATCGCACCATCATTACCAACCGATTGCAATTCTGGATTAAACTGTTCCAAATCCGCGCGCATTTTATCAATAGCATAGTCCGCGACCACGGGCCGAACCTCCATCGATATACCACCGACAAAATCAATACCATAATTCAACCCACGGAAACACAGCGACAAAACCGACAGCAAAATCAGCGCGCCCGCAATCCAGTACGACAATTTACGATATTTCATAAATTTCAGTTGCATAACCAAATCCTCTTACTTGCTTTTTACATATCCAATTTTTTTATTTTTGCCGTTCATGTACCAATCAATAATAACCTTGGACAACGACACGCACGTAAACAGTGTTGTCAACACCCCAACCGACAGCGTCACAGCAAAACCACGAATCGGTCCTGCGCCAAATTGGAACAACACCAACGAACAAATCAAATTCGTTAAATTTCCATCCAACACTGCCTTCATAGAACGATGGAACCCTGCCTCGACCGCGCGCAAAGACGTTGAACCTGCGCGAATTTCGTCTCTTATTCGCTCAAACGGCAATATGTTTGCATCGACCGCCATCCCCAGTGTTAATACAATACCTGCAATACCGGGCAATGTTAAAGTCGCCCCCAACAATGCCGATATACCAATAATCATTGCCAGGTTAATCAACAGCACAAAACTGGCAATAACACCAAACCCGCGATAGCATATAATCATAAATATCATAATAAATATGACGCCAACCACAGACGCGACCTTGCCTGCGGCAATTGTATCTGCCCCCAGTCCGGCCCCAACCGAACGTTCTTCGATAACCTGTAATGGTGCCGGCAAAGCCCCACTGCGCAACAGCACAGCCAAATCCTTGGCCCCCTGTAAAGTAAATCCCCCAGAAATTTGACCGCGCCCCCCTGGGATTGGTTCACGAATTGTCGGCGCAGACAAAACCATATCATCCAGAACAATTGCGAATCGTTCATTTACATGATCTGTGGTCAATCGCGCAAATTTACGCGCCCCTGCAGCATCAAACACCGTTGTTACAACCGGCATATTATTCTGGTCAAAATCCGCCTGGGAATCTTTCAACGATTCACCCGAAACCTCTACATGTGAATATACCGGAATCAGCTGGTCTGGTGCATCCATATATGGCAAGAACTTTGTGCCATTTGGTGCCCGCCCCGACGCCAACTGTTCTGCTGTAACATCTTCGTTTACCAAATGAAAAGTCATTTTAGCAGTTTGCCCAATCAGCTCTTTGATTCGTTCTGGATTATCAACCCCAGGCAATTGCACCATGATATACTTTCCACCCTGGCTTTGGATAGAGGGTTCCTTGGTACCCAGCGCATCAATACGCCGCCGCACAATTTCGATACTGCGCGACAATGCATCTTGCACCATTTCGTCTTTGGTCTTTTGTGAATAAGCCAACGAAACATCACGCCCATCAACATTAATTTCCACCGTATCACCAAACACACTGCGCAGACGCCCACGCGCCTTGGACACATCGTCTTCATTACGCACAACAAATGACACAACGCCATCTTTGTTGCGCATATTAGAAAATCTGACAACGCCTTTGTCGCGGTCAATTAATGCCGCCCGGGCTTCTTCATACAATTGTGTGGCTTTTTCCGCCATCATTGTATCTGTATCAACCTCTAACAATAATTGTGCACCGCCCTTTAAATCCAAACCCAATGGTATAGGCTGAATCCATGACGGGAAATACGGCGCCAAACTGGGCGCCATTGTCGGCACTGCCAACAAAACCCCAAACACCGCAGTAAAAATAATTGCCAGTTTTTTAAACATACCCAAACCCTTTATTATTCAACACTGGCCACGGCATTTTTGTTCACTTCGATAACAACGCCCTTGGCAACTTCCATTTCTATTGTTTTTTCATTTATTTTTTTAATTACACCATATATACCCGCCGCCATAACCCGATTACCAACCTGTAACGAATCCAGCATTTTTTGATATTCTGCCATACGCTTTTTATTTGGGCGCACCATAAACAGATAAATTATTGCAAATATAATCAGACAGTATACCAGCATTCCCCACCAATCTGCCGTAGTTGTCGCCATCTGGGCGGTTGATTGTGCTGCATCTGCGACCGCATTTGTTTGTTCCATTATGAAATCTCCTTCTTTATAAATATATTTATGTTGCCAGAATAGTAAAAAAAGCCGTTTATGTAAAGAAAAATAGTTATAAATCCGCCACAATCAAACACGTTCAAACCACGTATCTATTTCTGCAAAAGGAATAATTTTATAAACTGGCCGCCCATGATTACATTCCCCACCACGCGACGTATTTTCAATATCCCGCAACAACGCATCCATCTGGGCCATATCCAGCTTTTGCCCGGCACGCACACTGTGATGACATGCATAATTCGCCAATTTCAAATGCAACCGTTCCCCCAACTTTGATGAATGCCCACAATCACGAATTTCGTCCGCAACATCATGAAATAAATCCGCCCAATTCAAATCCCAATCGGCCGGTTTTTCAAAAATTGCAATGGCTGCATCACCAAATGCATCAATATGCAATCCTGCATCGCGCATTTCATCAGCAATTGACAAAACCGCCACCGCGTCTTCAGCGCGCATATTAACAACAATTGGCGTCAACAGTGGCTGGGTCTTTATTGCATGCTGGCGCAACCGTTCATATGTTATACGTTCATGCGCCGCATGCTGGTCCACAATAATCAAATTCTCATCACGCACGGCTAAGATATATTTATTGCCAATTTGCCCAATAACACGCCCCAGCGGATAATCTATCTGTCTTGGTACTTCGTTATTTCCCGCCCCAGACGCATCAAAAGCCACATTCATATTATTGTGCATATGTGGCGATGCAACAAACATAAATGCTGAATCCGGCCCCACGCGCCCCGACGGCGTTCGTGTTATATTTATACCAAAATCGATCCCTCCCCCAGACGGCGTACTGGCTTTATTAATTGGTTGCCACACCCCAACAGATTGATTCAATGTCTTTGCCAACGCCGTGCGCAAAGTTTTAACAATAAACGCCCGCACATGCGACGGTTCCAAAAAATGAACTTCGGTTTTAGCGGGCGACACATTAACATCAACACGGCGCGAATCAATTGTTAAATATAACGCGCACAGCGGGAATTCCCGCGCATGCATAACATCCATATATGCCGCCCGCAATGCACCGACCAGAACCTTGTCCTTTACCGGCCGTCCATTAACAAACAAATACTGGTCCACAGATGATGCACGCCGCAATGTTGGTTCTGAAATAACCCCGTACAAGCGCATTGATGCATCAGACCCAGACTGGGCATCAACATTAATCATACGTCCCCGCACATCATCGCCCATGATTGCCGCGACCCGTTCATTCATATCTTGATTTTTGGCAAAGAACCATTTGTTATTCAACGCAAACCCAACATCTGTTCGCGCCATTGCCAAACGTTTCACCGTTTCCAAAACAGCCATCATTTCCGCCCTGTCGGCGCGCAAAAACTTTAACCGTGCGGGTGTTTTTGAAAACAAATTTTCCACCCGAATACGCGTCCCTGAATCCCAATCAGACGGCCTGATTTCCCCCGTTGTTGCATTAATTTGCCATCCGTTTAAATCTGTTCCATTAAATGTGTCAATCCGCATATCGGACACAGATGCAATTGACGGCAACGCTTCGCCACGAAATCCCATAAAGTTAATATTCAGCAAATCATCATCCGGCAACTTTGACGTTGCGTGCCGCGTAATACTGCGCGCTAAATCTTCGCGCGACATTCCGCAACCGTTATCAATAACAGAAATTAACGTTCGTCCACCATCAACAACATCAATAACAATCTGGTCCGCCCCTGCGTCCAGCGCATTTTCAACCAATTCTTTGACAACACTGGCGGGGCGTTCTACCACTTCGCCTGCGGCAATTTGATTTATCAAAGATTCTGGCAGAACACGAATCGTCATCAAAAAAAACTCAATCTTTAAATTTAACTTCTAATATTTCATATTCACGCTCGCCCCCGGGCAATTTCACGATACACGTATCCCCCACGCACCGCCCAATCATAGCCCGTCCAACTGGCGACGTACATGAAATAACCTGTTTTCCATCAGATTCGATATCCGACAAAATACGGCATTGCATACGATTACCATCTTCGTCTTCGGCAACAACACGCGCACCAAACACGACCCTGTCCCCAGACAAACTGTCTATATCAATGATTTGTGCATTATTTATAACATCTTCGATAAATTGGATACGCTTGTCAATTTGCCGTTGTTTTTCCTTGGCCGCACTGTAATCCGCATTTTCTGACAAATCCCCCAAACTGCGTGCCCATTGCACTGTTTTCAAAATTTCGGGGCGTTGAACTTCTTTTAAATCTTTTAATTCTTTAACCAAGCCGTCAAATCCGGCCCGCGAAATCGGTCTTTTTTCCATTTTCATATACCCTGGTGTTTTATTTTGTTTTGAAATTATACGCATTCATTTTAATTTTGCAATTATCTATTTTCCACGGTATACTTTTCCAGATAAAATATAAAATGCGTTGCAAACCGAAAATTTTGAACAGATTCCTGATGCGCCGATTTTTTTCCGGCGTTGGGTTGGTGCTGTTGGTTATATGCGGGATAATAATGGCGGTAACATTTGTTGAACGCCTGCCTTCGAATCCAACGGCCATGGCGGCATTGGCAGAATCATGGACCCGTCTGTTGGAATACGTTCCCCTGTTTTTGCCACTGGCGGTATTTATGGGGACATTATTAACATCATACAACCTGACAAAATCCACAGAAAACATTATTGTGGCCAGTGCGGGTTTATCACCATACCAAATGGCACGTCCGTTTTTAATTGGTGCGGCCCTGATTGGTATTATCGCGACAACAATTATAAATCCATATTCTGTCCAGCGCAGTGCTAAAAACATAACATCTGATCATTTGGTATTAATTGATGATGAAATATGGTTGCGCGAATCATCACAAAATGGCTTTATAACAATGAACGCCAAAAACATGCATAAATCTGGCAATATATTATTATTTGATAACGCAACCATTTATATCCAGGATTCAACATTCAAACTGACCCAACGGGTCGAAGCAAAAACAATAACCTTGTCCGATTCTGGTCTAGACGCATCTAATGCAACCACATGGGATAAAAACGGCATTCCATCGCACCAGGACTGGCACACAGATACACTATTAACCCCGCGCACGGTGCTGGACCGGTATCTGCAACCAGATCAAATTTCATTTTGGGATTTACCTGAATTTATTAAAAAGATGCGTGAAATTGGTGTACCTGTGCGTGGCCACCTGGTTCAGTTTTGGACACTGTTGTTTTTACCACTAACAATGATTGCGATGGCAACGTTGGGTGTTGCATTTTCACAAACCCGTCAACGTCGCAATTACAGTTTTGGGGTAAAATTCGGCATTGGAATTATAACATGCTTTGCGGTGTATTTTATGGTTAATATGTTCAGTGCACTGGGGGCCACTGGGATTGTTCCGCCACTGTTGGCGATAATTGCCCCCCCACTGATAATTATTGCCGCGGCGGGCGCATCTATTGCCAGTTTTGACACCATATAATTAAAGAACATAATACAACAGGAAAAACACATGCCATTACGTAAAAAGAATACAAAACGCAATCAAATTATAATCTGGACATTAATAATTGTTCTGGTGGTATTAATGATTGTATCATTCCCCGCCACCCAGCATATGACAGAAATTGTTTTGTACCCATGAATTATATAGATATATTTTTAGAATCTCTGTCTGCGGAACATGGGCGCAGCAAACGCACCCTGGACAGTTATGCGTGCGATTTGCGCCACGCAGATGAAAATTTGCCATCTGGATTGATGGGCGCAACGGCAAACGATATACAAAAATATCTGGCAAATTTACCAGAACGCGCATCGTCAATTGCCCGACACGCCAGTGCACTGCGTGGTTTTTACAAATTTTTAATGCTGGAAAAAATTATTACGGAAAATCCAACCGCGAATTTGGAATTACCGAAACGCGCACGCACATTGCCAAAGTTTTTATCTGTATCCGAAATAGAATTATTAATATCATCTGCGGGCGACACAAAAAATGCAACCCGCCTGCGCGCGATGTTGGAATTGGTTTATGCATCTGGGCTGCGCGTATCAGAACTGTGCGAATTACCAATGACCGCGAACCTGGGGGATAAATTATTAATCCATGGCAAAGGTGCCAAAGAACGCTTTGTCCCCATGCATGACCGCGCACAAAACGCACTACATAAATGGCTGGAATTACGTGGCGATGATAAATCAAAATACATATTTCCATCGAACGGCAAAACAGGCCATATAACACGTGATGGTTTTTTTAAAATATTAAAAAAGTGTGCCGTATTGGCGGGGATTGACCCCGCACGCGTCAGTCCGCATGTACTGCGCCATTCATTTGCATCACATCTGTTGGCGGGGGGCGCGAACCTGCGCGCGATACAAACTATGCTGGGGCACGAAGATATTTCAACGACCCAAATTTATACACATGTTTTACCTGAAAAATTAAAAGAAACGGTAAAACAGTATCACCCATTGGGTCATATGGGGGATAAAGAAATATGATAAAAAAATGTGATCATCCGGGCTGTACCCGCGCGGGTACTTGTCGTGCGCCTAAAACGCGCGACTTACGTGAATATTGGTGGTTTTGTCGCGAACATGCGGCCGAATATAATAAAAATTGGAATTATTACGATGGCATGACCCCCGATGAAATAGAAGCCGACTGGGAACGCCAAACATTCGGTGCCCCATTAAAAGATACGACCACCGCCAACCGCGATGCAGACGACTATGTAAAATTTTTAAATGATTTTATAACCGGACGCAGCACATTTGATAAAACCCCGCCACGTGCAAACATCACAATGCCACGCACCGTTGTATCAGCATTGAAAGTATTTGGATTACCACTGACCTGCACATGGCGTGAAATATCCGCACGCTATCGCGCACTGGCCAAACAGCACCACCCCGACACTGCAAAACACGCAAACGCTGCAACAGAATTTGCACGCATTTCTGCGGCATATGATGTGCTGAAAAAACACTTTAAAAAATAAAATCCGAATCATAAATCAATTAGAACCATGCAGATATATGCGGGGAAACAAAGGGAATGTACAAACAGTTACATGACACTGCCACCAGTAAATCAGATTTAATATAAATCAATTAGAATTGTGCAGATGCGCCGCGGTTGATAGCGGCAGTGTACTGAACGCTACACGACCAACGCCAACAATAGGTTAAAGATATAAATCAATTAAAAACATGCAGATATATGCGGGGAAACAAAGGAAATGTACAAACATTTACATGACACTGCCACCAGTAAATCAGATTTAATATAAATCAATTAGAATTGTGCAGATGCGCCGCGGTTGGCAACGGGAGTGTACTGAACGCTACACGACCAACGCCAACCGCCAGCAGATGCGCAATTATAATTGATTTAGGTATGCTATGGCGTCCATAGCCGCACTACACCCCGTTCCAACCGCCGTGGCAATTTGCATTTTTATTTCCGATTGAACATCACCCGCAACATACATGCCACGCGGCAATTCAGATGGAATCAGACGCCCCATGTTATCACGACGAATATCTTCGGACAGATAATCGGTATTAGCCTCGTGCCCGATGGCGACAAATAAACCATCACAGATTATTTCTTGGTCATTAGTTGTTGTTATTACTAATTTATCATCATCACGCTTGATAATTTTCTTTAAATCTGTGTTAAACAGACATTCTATATTTTCACGTTCTGCGACCCGATTACGCAATACGGCTTCGGCCCGGGTAAAAGCGCCCTTGCGATACACAATTTTTACATTTTTTGCAATATCCGCCAAATACAGTGCATCATTCAACGCGGAATTTCCGCCGCCCATAACAACAACATCCATGCCATTATAAAAGAATCCATCGCACGTGGCACAGTACGAAACACCTTTGCCGAATAATTCACGCGCCCCATCTATTTCCAGTTTACGTGGCGATGCCCCTGTTGCAATAATAACTGTTTTTCCAACATAATGATTGCCATCATCACACAGTATATTATATGCACTTTCTGCATCCCCGGCAATTTCCTTGGCCGACACAAATTTTATTTCTGCCCCAAATGCTTCGGCCTGTTTTTTCATAAATTCAGACAATTCCATTCCGCTGCCCGCCCAACCTGGATAATTTTCCAGCACGGCAATTCCCGCGGTTTGTCCGCCCAATCTGTCGCCCCCCAGAACCAGCGTCTTTTTCCCGCCACGCGCGCAATACAGTGCCGCGGTCAATCCCGCCGGGCCTGATCCCAAAATTAAAACATCATACATAATAATATCGTTCATAATAAAACTCCTGTAAATCATGCGATTTATTTCGCGCCCAGAATAACATAATCGACACAAATTCGCAAATAATTTTGCGATCACAACAAAATCTTGATTTTAAACACCATATATTTTAGTATATTATTCAAACATGAAAACATTCATTTTATCTTCATTAAAATCATCATCCCCGTTTGGGGTGCGTCTTTAATATATTTACATATTTTTATAATTGCGCTTGGGCTTTATGGGGTCTAAGATAAAAAATAATCAATATTTATATTATTACCAAAAGGGAACATAATCATGTTGGACATCAGATTCATTCGTGAAAATCCAGATATTGTGAAAAACGCGTGCCGCGTCAAGGGATTTGACGACCATGTCGATGAAATACTGGCACTGGACGCACGCGTCCGTGAATTAAAGACAATTACACAAAATATGACCGCGGAAAAAAATAAAATCACACGCGAAATACCAAATGCTGCGGATAAAGCACCACTGATTGCGCGTTCAAAACAAATCAATGATGAAATTGCCGCCGATATGGCAGAATTGGCGACCAAAGACGCGAAATTAAACGACCTGATGCATCGCGTACCACAAATCCCAGACGCATCCGCCCCAATTGGCGCGGATGACAGTGCCAATATCGAAGTTCGCCGTGTTGGCATCCCACGCGAATTTGATTTCACCCCACGCGCACAATGGGATTTATTGGATTTAAATGGTTGGTGGATGCCTGAAAAAATTGCACAAATATGCGGCACACGCACATATTGCCTGGTGGGTGAAGCCGCCGAATTGCAATTGGCAATTGAAACATATGTTATTCAAAAATTAATATCACGCGGATTTACATTTATTGAATGCCCGTCTATTACAAAACCACAAACAATATTTGATGCGGGACATTTTATGGGTGCTGACCAAACAATCATGAATAACGATGTATTTATGTTGGCGGGAACCGACAGATGTCTGGCGGGAACCGCAGAAATAATTTTAAATTCACTGCACAGTGGTGAAATTTTGCCAGAAAGCGCCCTGCCAATAAAATACGCTGGTTTTTCACCATGTTTCCGCAAAGAAGCCGGCGCCGCCGGACGCGACACACGCGGTTTGGCACGTTTTCACCAATTTAACAAGGTTGAACAATATATATTCTGCACCCCCGAACAATCAAATGAAATGCATGAATTGTTATTAAATAATTTATGTGAAGTAATGGCAGACTTTAACCTGCCATACCGGGTGATTGCAAATTCAACCGGCGATATGGGATTTAATAAAGTAAAAATGAACGATGTTGAAGCATGGGTCCCATCAGAAAATTCGTATAAAGAAGTTGGCAGTTGTTCATCAATTGGCACATTCCAGGCACGCCGTACAAATACCCGTTATCGTGAAAACGGCACAAATGAAGTAAAATTCTGTGCAACATTAAATAATACTGGTATCGCCGTACCACGCGCATTGGTGCCATTTCTGGAAAACAACCAGAACGCTGATGGCAGTGTGAATATACCACCAAAATTACAACCATTAATGGGCGGGCGTACAAAAATTGGTGGCACACATTAATAAAAAACCGGCATACGCCGGTTTTTATTTTTGATTTTGCATTTTGACAGCGAACTTATTTGGCGTTAAAAACGAAAAATAAAAATCTTTTAATAAATTTCCAGAATTTTTATATTTCATAAATTTCAAACCCTTTAATAATTTTTGTTGTGCCTGTTCGCGCTGATATGCATATTTATTATACAGCTCACCCATTGATGATACGACACTAAAATAAGTCAACAACACAGAATTATCACCATTTACTATAAACCCGTCTGACATATCAAAATTTTCAAATCCCATTGACGCACGCGCATTATAATCTGCATATTTTTTTGGATTTGATGCAACCTCGCGAACCATATTTATTGCATTATTGATTGATTGTAATTCAATCTTATCTTTGGCGCGTTTAGTGCTTTTATCCAAATATTTTATACATTCTTCAAAAAATTTCTGTAATGTTGCATCATAGTCAATCATTTTTCCCTCTTTGCTATACACACTATAATATAGACAAAATTACAAAAATGTCAAGTTTTTTTACATATATTTGTTGAAATAGCAAATTTATAGTATAATCTATCTATTGTGAAAAAATCAGCAAAAATATAACAAGGCAAAAAGTTATGGTTATGAAAATTCGCAATATTGCGATTATCGCACACGTTGACCACGGCAAGACGACACTGGTCGACAATATGCTAAAACAGGCGGGCACATTCCGCGAAAATGAAAAAATTGCTGAACGTGTTATGGACAGCGGTGATATTGAACGCGAACGCGGTATTACAATATCGGCAAAACCAACATCCATACAGTGGCATGATTATAAAATTAACATCGTTGACACACCGGGACACGCTGACTTTGGTGGCGAAGTCGAACGAATATTATCAATGGTTGACGGCGTTGTTCTATTGGTTGATGCCGCCGAAGGGCCCCTGCCCCAAACAAAATTTGTATTATCCAAGGCGTTAAAACTGGGGCTGCGTCCAATTGTATGCATAAACAAGGTTGACCGCGGCGACGCCCGCCCAGACGAAGTATTAACCGAAACATTCGATTTGTTTGATAAATTGGGCGCAACAGATTCACAACTGGATTTTCCATATCTGTATGCATGTGGTCGTGATGGTTGGGCGGTACGTGACCTGAATGACGAACACAAAGATCTGACCCCGCTGTTTCAATTAATCATTGATCATGTCCCGGCGCCCGATTGCAATGGCACACGCTGTCAAATTGATGCACCATTTTCGATGCTGGCCACCACACTAGAAGCCGACCCATATGTTGGCCGTATTTTAACAGGTAAAATCGAATCGGGTACTGTACGCGTTGGTCAATCAGTAAAGGCCATTAATATGAATGGCGAATTTGTTGAAAATGCAAAAATCACAAAAATCATTGAACATCGTGGCATTGAAAAAGTATCACGTGAATCGGCATCTGCGGGCGACATTGTTGTTGTTGCCGGATTTTCAAAGGCAACCGTATCAGATACATTATGCGATCCATCTGTAAACGAACCAATCCCTGCAATGCCAATCGATCCACCAACCCTGACGATGACATTTTTTGTTAATACATCACCATTGGCGGGCCGATCTGGCAAGAAATTAACATCACGCATGATTGGCGAACGCCTGTTCAAAGAGGCTGAAACAAACATCGCCCTGCGCGTTGTACAAAGTGCAAACAACGAATCGTTCGAAGTATCGGGTCGTGGCGAATTGCAATTGGGGATTTTAATTGAAACAATGCGCCGCGAAGGCTTTGAACTTAGCGTATCCCGCCCACGCGTCGTTATGCAAGATGGCCCGAACGGCGAAAAGCTGGAACCAATCGAAGAAGTTGTAATTGATGTTGATGACGAATTTTCTGGCGTTGTGATTGAAAAAATGACCAAGCGCAAGGCCACAATCACAGAAATGAAAGCATCCGGCAACGGTAAAACACGTATTGTATTTTCTGCGCCATCACGTGGGCTGATTGGATATTTATCTGAATTCCGCACCGACACACGTGGCACCGGCGTAATGAACCGCGTATTTTCTGGATATGAACCATACCGTGGCCCAATTGTCCAATATCGCCCCGGCGTCTTGGTATCAATGGAAAGTGGCACAACAACCACATACGCACTGCACAATCTGGAACCCCGCGGTGTACTGTTCGTTGGCCCCCAGACCGAGGTTTATTCAGGCATGATTATCGGCGAACACAGCAAAGAAAATGATTTAGAGGTAAACCCAGTACGTGGCAAAGAATTAACAAATATTCGTTCTGTTACATCAGATGAAAAATTATTCTTGGCCCCACCACGCAAAATGTCGCTGGAAGAAGCATTGTCTTATATCCAAGACGACGAACTGGTAGAGGTTACCCCCGCAACGATTCGTTTGCGTAAAAAAGAACTGGACAGTAATATCAGAAAGAAAACACGAAAAAACAGTGAAATCTAGGCGTTTAATTTTACTGGCGGGATATAACGCACGTGGCGTTGTTGATGCATCATTGGTGCATATGGTACAACAGCTGTCTAAATACGGCGATATAATATTAGTTATGGACAACGATGCCGACAAATCCGAACTGGATAAAATCAGTCCATATGTTATCTGGGCAAACGCAACCCGACACTGTGAATACGATTTTGGTTCATACCGACGTGCATACACGTATGCGCGGGATACAAAGATTTTATCACAATACGATTACGTATATATGATAAACGATTCGGTATACGGTCCATTATTTTCAATGGATGATACATTTGAAAACCTGGAAAAACCAGATGCTGATGCACTGGGGCTGGTATGGAACCCGAACACAGAAAATCCGCATATTCAATCATGGTTTATTGGCATGCGGCCGTGCATATTTAAATCTGATTGGTTTGATAAATTTATAACATCTGTTGTCCACCAAGAAAAGAAAGGCATGGTCGTACATTTATATGAACATGGCTTTACACAACTGGTCCGCCAACATAACATGAATATACATTGTATATATACCGTGCATAATCGTGGTGTATATAATGATATCAAGAAATTATTTCGTGCCGGCATGCCATTTATGAAAAAATGCGCATTTACCCGCCACAACGGCCGTCTGGGCGCCCAGATTTCATATGTTCTGCGCCATATATCACCCGATATTCGCGATGCAATTTTATCATCAGCGCGCGATTCGTTTGGCGATAAATATCTGAACTGGCTTTTGACACGAAATCCATTTAAAATAATGTACAGAAGTATAACTTATGGCATAAAAAAATTTTGCACAGGCAAATTATGAAGAAAAAATCTGGATTACCCACAAAACGAATCGCTGCCATAACAATGGCACGTAATGACGAATTTTTCTTAACCCGCTGGATTGAATACTATGGCGCCCAGTTTGGACCAGAAAACCTGTACATATACCTGGACGGGACAGACCAAAAAATTCCAGAAAATGCCGGCTGGGCGCACATAGAAAAATTACCGCACACCGACCTGTCACGCGCCGCGGGCGATAAATATCGAATCGGATTAATGAACGACCTGGCGCGCAAACTGCTGGAAACATACGACATAGTAATTGGTTGTGATTGTGATGAATTTTTAATTGTTGACCCCAAAACGAATAAAACATTGGCCAAATATTTATCGGAAATACAGATAAAAAATACTGTATCTGGCCTGGGGCTGGACGTGGGTCAAAACATGAAAACCGAATCGGTTCTGGACACAAAGAAGCCTATATTACACCAACGTGAATATGCATTATTGTCAACACGATATACTAAACCCGTTGTAAAGACCACCCCCCTGGACTGGGGCAGCGGATTCCACAGCATATCTGGCCACAATTTTCATATTGATAAAAATTTATATCTGTTGCACTTTGGTGCGGTTGATATGCAAATGCTGTTGGACAAGGCCAAATCCCGTGGTCCAGACTGGTTAAACCACCTGCACCGGCGTGGTAACGGGACAATTAATGCGGTATCAACCCTGCCCGCGCATGGCGAAGAATGGTTAACCCGCGCACGAATATTGCAAACATTTGCACGTCCAATATACGCACTGGACAAACCTGGAATGTTTGGAATTAAACGCGTTGTAAAAATCCCGGACCGCTTTAAAAAATCACACATCTAGAAATTTTCTAAACAGTTCTGTAATATGGGCAATTGTTTGATCTGTCTGGAACCGTTTCAACCCAGCCCGCGCGACACCCAACATTTCTTTTTTATTAATATTTTCATTAAAAACATCAGACATATGCGCCGCCAATTCATCGACATTTCCCGGCGTAAACAATAATCCCCCGGCCCCATCGCACAAAATTTCACGCGGCCCATTTTTACAATCAGACGAAATATTTATCGTTTCCAACGTGCCAGATTCAACCAACACTGTCGGCAAACCTTCACTGTAACTGGACAAAATATTTGCCATTGCACCACGCATATATCCAAACGGATTCGCCAATGCCCCGGTAAAGACTATATTTTTCCCCGCCCCCAGTGTGCTGGCCAATTCTTCGTATCGATTGCGAAAACTGCCATCGCCAATAATAAACAATTTAACATTCGGCCGATTATTTTTATCCCAGAATTTATCAAATGCGCGTAAAACCGTTGGGATATCTTTGTCTGCATACAATCGCGACACACAAACAAAATATTTCCCGCGCGGCGTCGTTGCAACATTGGCGCGTTCTGCAATTTTTTTCGTATCAATTGGGTTATAAATCCGAACAATTTTATTTGCGTATTCTGGATACAGTTTTTTAAATTCGTCAACGAACCCATCTGTCAGTGCGACCAACATGTCATAATCTTTCATATACCTGATATAATTACCAGATACAAAACTGTTAACAGACGCGTGCCACCAAACAACCTTTGGCTGTGATATTTCTTTGAATTCTTGGTGGAATGAAAAATTATAATAGTCTATGAACAAATCTATTTTTCCGGCCCTATTAATAATTTTACGCCGCCGCAGCCACCACCGATAAACATCGCGACACATATGTTGCACGATTCGCAGCAAGAAAAAATGTGCCAAATCTGTCCCCAGCCATTTTGACGGATACAGTGTATACACTGGAACATCAGGATGCGCATTGAACCAATTTTGATAAATAGGCTCTTTGATTTTTGAATATGTTATAACAACAATATCCAGATTTTTATTTTTAACCAACTCATCCAGTGTGCGAATCATAACAGATTCAACCCCACCGACCTTCATATCACGAACACAGAATGCAATTTTTACTTTTTTCATTTTTTACAAACTTTGATAAATTCACATATATCACAACGCAGTTTCCGCGCCCAACGCGATGGCGGATTATCCAGCGCACCCATTTTTTCTAAATCAACGAATCGTTTTTTTGCGGCATCCAAATCAACAGAATTATCCAGATATTTTACTTTTCTAAATGCCCACTTTATAAAATACCATTTAAAGTTTTTATTCCATTGACGCATTTGGTATTCAGTCGCGTTCTTTTTATATCGCGCATACGAATCGGCAATACCATCACACAGACTGTGCAAAATGCGCAATTGTTTGGCCGACAAAACAATCCCGCCAAAATTCGGCACATAGAAATACAACGGCAGTGGTGCAATTGTCACCCGCGGATTTTTCAGCATAACCGCCGACCACCACGGAAAATCTTCGAACAATATACCCTTGATAAACGGCGTATCAGCAATTAAATCACGTCGATACATATTTTTCCAAACCTGGCAATGCTTGACCAGCCATCTGCGCCGTGGGTTAAACATATTGTGTGCACGTTCTGTCGCATACGCATAAATATCATCGGTTAACAGTGTCTTGACACCAGCGGGCTTATACCTTTTATGCAAACGCATCGGCACGACATTATCTGTATCCATTTTCAGAATATGTCGCACCATCAATTGTGGCCGATAAATTCTGTCATATGTAAATGACACAATATCCGCCCCATCCCGCTGGGCCAGATAGTACGCAATTTCCATTGTCTGGGGATGAATGAAATCATCGCTGTCCAGATACAAAATATAGTCCCCTGTGGCGTGCTGCATCCCGGCATTTCGCGCATCAGACAATCCACCATTTTCTTTATTTACGATTTTAAATCTGGAATCTTTTGCGGCATATTCAGACAAAATGGCAGCCGAATTATCCGGACTGCCGTCATTTACACAAATCGCCTGCCAATCTGAAAAAGTCTGATTTAACACACTGTCCAGACACCGTCGTAAATACTTTTCAACATTATATATTGGAATAATCACAGATATCGCCGGCATATCATCCCCCATTTAGTCTTTATACATTTTATTTATCATAACATCGGCAAAACTGCCCGGGATGGGATTTTTTGCCTGGGCATAGGTTGTCTTTTGAAAAAATGCCCCAGATGTTATTTTATCAAATGTTTTTTGATTAAACGGCTTGTCCGCATACGCCCACCATAACGCATGGGTTGGATCCTGGTCGACATGTGGCATTTTTGCAAAATATTTTTTTGCACGTGCATCATTCATAACCAACGTTTTGAACAGCAATTGATGCATAAAGTAATCAAAACTGTGATTTTCATGCACCCAGTAATCTAAAATCATTGCGCGCCACGCATCCAGTAAATATGCCCCACGCCGTGCCCGAATGAAACAGTTCTGCATAAAACTGTACGGACTGCCGACATTTTGCCCGGCCAGATACACAAAGAAATCTTCCTTGATAATCCAGTCCGGAATTGGTGCCGTTGCAAACCCAGTTGAATCCAGCCATATCCCACCATATTCATACAACAATTCCACACGACAAATATCCGCGAAGTGCGCATTTTTAATTTTTCCCTGTTTACGCTTTTCCCATATAACATCTGGCAATGTTATATATTTGCGCAAACTATCTTCGTCCAGCACGACCAATTCCTGGGTGCAATTTTTTCTGACACTGCGAAAGCATGCCTGGACCAACGGCGGTGCTTTGTCTTCGCCCTGCAACCAAATGGTCCAGATTTTTTCATTTTTATCATCACGCACCACCGGCCGTTCAACCACCGCAGCCGCCGCCGGCAAATATCGCCGAAAATATCGCGGAATTGCGGTTGCCAAAATATCACTGCGAACCATACGCCGTTTTACCCGATCGCGCCAGAACCAGTTCAAAACATGACCACGTAAAATAATATCAGACATCGCACAAAATCTGGCAAACCCCATTGCAATTCCTCTTTGTTTGCTGTTTATTATTCTGTTATTGCCACCCCATCTGCCCCAGACGTATCCACATCATCGTCATCGGCCGGGCCCGTTGTCATTTCTTCGGCAATACCACTGGCGCGCGCCATAATTTTATCCAGCAATTCTTTTTGAACATCTTCATGTTCTTTTAACCATTGACGCGCATTGTTTTCGCCCTGGCCCATGCGTTCATTATTATAAGAATAAAAACTGCCGGCCTTTTCGATAAAGTCGTACTTTACCCCCATGTCCAGAATTTCACTGATACGCGAAATCCCTTCGCCATACATAATTTTAAAGTCAACGGTACGGAATGGTGGCGCAACCTTGTTTTTAACAATTTTGACACGCGTTTCATTACCAATAACAGTTTCTTTATCCTTAATCTGCCCCGTGCGACGAATATCCAAACGCACCGACGCATAAAACTTTAACGCATTACCGCCCGATGTTGTTTCTGGATTACCAAACATAACACCAATCTTCATACGGATTTGATTAATAAAGATTAACAGCGTATTACTGCGCGATACCGACCCCGCCAGTTTTTTCAAACTCTGCGACATCAGGCGCGCGGTTGTTCCAACGAATGAATCACCAATATTGCCTTCTAATTCAGCCTTGGGTACCAGTGCCGCAACCGAATCGATAACAACAACATCCACCGCCCCAGATTTAATCAGCGTATCTGCAATTTCCAACGCCTGTTCCCCGGAATCCGGCTGGGATATAATCAGGTTTGCAACATCCACGCCCAGTTTTTTTGCGTACGACGGATCCAGCGCATTTTCTGCATCAATATATGCACACGTGCCGCCTTTTTTCTGCGCTTCGGCCACAGCATGCAATGCCAGCGTGGTTTTACCACTGCTTTCTGGGCCAAATATTTCGACGATACGCCCCCGCGGATATCCGCCAATCCCCAACGCAATATCCAACCCCAACGAACCGGACGAAATAGCCTCAATCCCCTGTTGGGAACCATCGCCCATTTTCATAATTGCATCTTTGCCGAACTGTTTTTGAATTTGTGCCAACGCAGATTCCAACGCCGGATTTTTTGTCGATGTGCCAGAATCTTTGACTGCTTCTTTTTTTGCCATAAAAATCCCCTTTACTTTTCAGGAAAATAATACAATTTATTTTGCAAATTCGCAATCAGTTTTAGTTGACAAATACATCTGTGCTTTTATTTTTTGGCAACAACCAATAATGCAGATATTGCCCCAATCACAGCCGTAACAATCCACACCGCGGACGTTCCGCCAAACGTTGCGATACACGCCGCCCCCAACATTGGCGCAACAATATTAGGAAAATTCACACTGGTACGGAAAACGCCATAGAAACGCGTTTGTTGTGTTTTCTTTGTCCCGTCAAAAAACAATAAATCATGTACAGATTCCATTAATGCCCCCGACACCTGCCACATAACAAATATTGCCAACAACGGCCATCCGCCGACAAACGTGGCCAGTGCAGAAAACACCGCGAACGACGAAAAACCAACCATCAGCCATTTTTTCTTGCCATATTTTCTAACCAATCCAGCCATCATTTCAGACAATATCAAATATGGAATAATCCCCAATGTTAAAACCCAGCCCAACACATCTTTGGAAAAACCATTTTCTATAACAACAATCGGCACATATAAATATCGCATTGCCCGCAAAGAATAATATCCAAAATTCACCGCATACGCACGTGGCATACCCGGGGTTTTAAAAAACGCCACCGCATTTTTCCACAGTGCCCGCACTGTTTTATTTGGGTTTACCGGCTTTATTTTTTTATCAGGTTGAACAATATGAAAGTATTTAAACACCCCCCAACCTGCGAAATAAATCAATGCCGACGCAAAGAACGCGGCCCTGTTATCATATTGATTTGCAATTGCGACCGCGATCATCGGCGCCATCAGCGCGCCAACATTCATCCACAAATGATACCGCGAATTCAGTCGCGCCATACCAATTTTTCCGGAAAAATCCGACATAAACAACGGTATCAAAACCCCAACCAGCGTAATTGCGATACCGGTTGTATAATCCAGTATAACAAACGTGCTGGGGCGTATAGAAAAACCCATCATCGCATAGCATATGGCCAGCATCAACATAGAAAAATAGAAAACGCGTGCCTTGGTAAAACGGCGCAACAGTTCATTCGCAAACAGCCCAACCACCATGCAAAACGCGGCATAAATTCCGACGTACACACCAACAACCGCAGAATTCATAAATATTTCCATCAAAACCAGCGAATAAACCGCATTATAAATACCATCTGCGAACCCAGTAAACAACCCCAGGTTTGCAAACGAATACCCGCTTAGCCCATTTTTCATAGAAATATATTTATCCCGCGCCATAGCGGCCACATTATATCATAAAAAACACAAAAATAAAACCCCACGAAATATTTTCATGGGATTTATATGTATATAATATATATATAATA
>JADINC010000010.1 GCA_017694255.1 Candidatus Enterousia avistercoris
GGCCAGATTTTCAACCGGCAATTGCGCAATTAAATCCGCCGCCGTCATACCATCGCCTGACATACGCATATCCAGTGGTCCATCGCCACGAAATGAAAAACCACGCGTGGCAACATCAATCTGCATTGACGAAATACCCAAATCAAACACAATCGCATCATATACATCAGTCAATTCGCCAATATACGAAAAAGGGCGGGGCACAAATTCAAACGCCGCCCCATATTCACGACGCAACGCATCCGCATCCACCACCACATTCGGATCCCTGTCAAACGCAACGACGTGCGCCCCCGCATTTAAAAAAGCGCACGAATATCCACCGGCACCAAACGTTGCGTCAATAATACGCCGCCCGCGAATATCACCCAACGCGCCCATTACTGCATCTAGTAAAACCGGTATATGTTTCATATCATTCAATTTCAACTTTTATCCCCAGATTTATAAAATCATTTGCAGTTGTCGCCCCTAATTCAACCCCACCAGGCAACGCCATTGCGGCAACCTTGTCCGTCGCATGCAGATTTAAAACAACCCGCGTCAATCCTGGCCGCAGTGCACCCAATGCCTTTTTCACATCTGGCAAAACCGCGCCATCGTATATATCCAACGTAATTTTTTTGGCAATTTTTGCCACCCATTGGGTCAGCGGCATAATAGAATCCACAAAAATCGAAACCCTGTCATCACGGCATGATGTTTTCCCTGAAATTAAAACCAGCGTTTCATTTGACAGTATTTGCGCAAATTCTGCTGCCGATTGTCCAAATGCAACTGCGTCAATATTACCAAAACTGTCCGACGCATTAATTGTAATCATGTCTTTGCCCGTCTTGGTCCGGCGACGCGAAAAAGACCCCACAGTCGCGGCAATTTGAACCGGTTTTCTGTCGCCCAATGTTGCCAGTGTTGCACTGGTTGCCAGATTCGCACGCTTAACCAAATGCTTATACTGGTCCAACGGATGCGCCGATATATAGAACCCCAGCGCCGACAATTCGTTTTCTAATCGCTGGGCAAATGTCCACGGCGTCGTCCGCGGCAGATTTTTTTTCAATCTGTCTTCGGCCACATCATCTTCGACCGTATTTGCAAACAGCGACAACGAATTTCCACCATCGCGCGACTTTGACGCATATGACAAAATCGCATCTGCATTCATAAATATTGCCGCACGATTTGCCTCCAGCGAATCCAGAACGCCAACCTTGGCAAATGCTTCCAGTATTCGTTTATTCACGATTGGTGCGCATCGTTTTGCAAAATCAGTCAGATTTTTAAATTTTCCGTTCGCATTTCGTTCGGCTACAATCGCATCCGTCGCGACCGTTCCGACCCCCTTTATCGCCGCCAGTGCATATATAATTTTTCCATCGCGCACCGTGAACAGTGATTCACTTTTATTAATATCTGGCGCAACAATTTGGATACCAAAATTCGCCTTGGCATCATCAACGAACAGTGCCAATTGATCTGTATCATTCAGATTACTGGACATAGACGCCGCCAAAAATTCGGGGGTATAGTTTGCCTTTAAATACGCGCATTCGTTCGCAACAATAGAATACGCCACCACATGCGATTTATTAAATGCATATTTTGCAAATTCTTTGAATTGTTCCCACAACGCAGATGCTTGGTCCCGCGTCAGCGTCTGTTCTTTTTCGCACCCGTCATAGAATTTGCCTTCCAGTTCATCCAACATCTTGGCAATTTTTTTACCCATAGCCTTGCGCACGTTATCTGATTGACCGCGTGTAAATCCAGCCAACGCACGCGTCAACTGCATAACCTGTTCTTGGTATACGATAATTCCATACGTTTCTTTCAGTATTGGTTCGGCCCGCGGATGCACATATTCGACTTTTTCTTCGCCATGCATACGTGCGATAAATTGCGGAATAAACGCAATTGGCCCCGGTCGATTTAACGCATTCAACGCTGATATTTCCAAGAAACTGGTCGGATGCATTTTTCGCAATGTCTGTTGAACAAACGGGGCATCGAATTGGAATATACCTTCGGTCAGTCCTGCCTGCCATAACTTCATTGTTTTTGGATCATCTGTCGGTATTTTATCTAAATCTATATTTATCCCGCGCGTCTGTTGAATCAGTTTTATAGCATACTTTAATATCGCCAGTGTTTCCAGCCCCAAAAAGTCAAACTTAATCAACCCCGACGATTCCAAATAATGCCCATCAAATTGGCACGATGGCAACGCATTAGCCGGGTCCCGATATACTGGGGCAATTTTTGTTGTGGGCCTGTCGCCAATAACCACGCCACACGCATGTTGCCCCAGATTGCGCAGCGACCCTTCCAATTCTTCGGCAATGGTCACAACCTTGTTCATGTCTTCATCAGTATGTAAAATAGTCTGAATTTCTGGGGACGCATCAACCGCATCCTTTAATGTTTTTGCATCCTGGGGGATTAATTTTGATAACCGATCAGATTTAGAATAGGGTATACCATACACACGCCCAATATCACGAATTGCACCACGCGCCTGTAAACTGCCAAATGTAATAATTCGACACACAGAATCATGCCCGTATTTATCGCAAATATATGCCAAAACGCGTTCAATCCCTGTTGGTTCAAAATCCACATCAAAATCCGGCATAGAAATACGATCTGGATTTAAAAATCTTTCAAACAGCAACCCATATTGCAACGGATTCACATGCGTTATCCCCAACGCCCACGCCACAATAGACCCGGCACCAGACCCACGCCCTGGGCCAGTCATAATATCATTATTCCGACACCAGTTAATATAATCCGCAACAATCAAAAAATACCCTGGGAATCCCATATTTATAATGACCCCCAGTTCGAATTCCGCCTGTTCATAATATGGCGCGGTATCTGTGATTCCATGCTGTTCCAGCTTTTTCGCCAACCCCGCCATCGTATTATCACGCAGCATTTTGCATTCTTGTTCCAAATCATCACCAAATCGTGGCAACAGCGGTTTTTCATGCACATTAACCATAAAGCCACACCGACGGGAAATATTAACCGTGTTTTCAATTGCTTCTGGTAAATCAGAAAACAATTCAATCATTTCGGCGGATGATTTAAAGTATTGTTCTGATGATTTACGTGGTCTGTCTGGATCAATAACCTTGGTCTGTCCCAGAACACAACTTAACGCGTCTTCGGCTTCATAATCATGCGGTGTTGCGAATTCAACATCATTCGTTGCGACAATTGGTATATTTAAATCCAACGCGATTTTCAGAAAATCCGGTTCTGTTTTTATTTCATCCGCCAAACCATGACGCTGAATTTCCATATAGAACCTGTCGCCAAAAATATCCAATAATCGTTTCGCATATTCACGCGCCAACGCATCCTGGGCATTCAGTATCGCCATGCCAATGGGCCCGGTATGCGCACCAGACAAACATATTAAACCCGCACTGTGCGCCGCCAGTTCATCAAATGTAATATACGGTCCCAAGTGGTGATTTTCCGTCCGCATGTACATAACACGACTTAATTCACACAGGTTTAAATATCCATCATGATTTTGTGCCAACAAAACAATCCGCGACAGCGCATTCATTCGCAAAATTTTCGGATCTGCATTATGCTGGTTCAATGTGATTTCCGTCCCGATAATTGGCTGAACATGATTTTTCGGCATAACATCAGAAAATTCGGCGCACCCCGACATCATATTCGTATCAGTCATGGCACATGCCGTCATATTATTTGCGATGCACAGTTCCGGGATTTGCTTTATTTTCAGCGTCCCGGCACCAATTGAAATACGCGAATGCACACGAAGATGAACGAATTGATTTTCCATGCCCCGACAATAGCAAAAAATCCACCCCCAGGGCAACCACATTATTATCAAAAAAATCAAAAATTTTTTATTACTGGAAATTCAACCATTTATATGCAATAATTATCACGCATTGGCTGATTACCAATGCGGGGTGTCATAACCTCTCACATAGAACCTCCACAATTGGTTGGAGGGTTGCGAATATATTGAATAAGCACACTATTATGTGATAGTTATGAACCTCCAACCGCCCATCATCACGGCGGTGTTTTTATTAATAATAAAACAATGGGGGAAATATTATGCCAGAAAGCAAACAACAAAAATTAAGACGCGCAATTTTACGTGATGAATTTGATGCATTTATTACCGCCGGGCAACTGTTAAAGAACGCCCGCAGAATATTAGGCGTTGGCACGGAATTTATATCTAAAAAAATGGGGATTAGTTCACGACTATGGGCGCGGTATGAAAACGATCGGGTAAAAATACCAAATACGATACTGCTGAAAATATTTGTATTCGGGCTGTCATTCTGGTGCAACATGCCAGATAATGCCATGCCCCAGCATATGGATAAAGATTTATGATATGGTGTCGCATTCGCGACAGGTTTTACGCGGAACAAAAATATTTGTTTTGTGTGGGTGGGGGCATTTCTTGTCATCGCGAGGGAGTGTAACGACCGTGGCGATCCAGTGAGTAAAGATGTCGCACGCATTCGCGTGCGACTTTATTTGCACTTTGAACTTTGTAAAAAAAAACACGGGGCCACAGCCCCGTTTTTTTACATAACCTTTCCTTGTGTCGGATAAAACGTCAACTGAATCTTTTCCCATTTTTCAAATTCTTTTTCTGGCAACATTTTAAACGGCTGACAAACATTTATTGCACTGCGTATAGTATCCAGAACATACGCAAACGCCGGATCTGTTTCTGCACGTGCCGCCGATTCAAACCATACATCACGCACCGTGCCATTACGACGCATTGTTAAATGTGCCACCGCGCGAATATCGCCAACATCATATCGCGCCGTATCAATGGTCCAGCACCGCGTCATCGCCACACGCAACGCATCCACCACAGATACCGTCATTGTACGATTTAACGATACGCTTTCGCGATTAACGCGAATAACTGTCTTTTTCTTTTTCGGGGGCGTATCCGATTTTTCACCAACATTTTCTTCCACAGGTTTCACCACTGGCTCTGGTATTTCCGGTGCGGGTGTTTCTTCGACCAAACTAGGCTCTTCTATTTCTTCTGCGGCATCTTCTTCAATGGGTTGGGGCACCGGCGGCGTTGAAACTTCTGCACTTTCTTCTGCCGGCAATTCTGGTTCAGATTCTGGCTCTGGGGTTTCTATTTCTGCATCCGCATTCACATTACGCAGAATTGTTTCATCCCCACTGACATTAACCGCGTTCAAATCGATTTCATATATTTCAATTCTGTCGGGCGCGACCATTTTTGCACGATCAACCACCACAACAAAAGACGTTATCATAACCGCGACCAACGCCAAATGCCCGCATACAGACATTAACAAGTTTTCTGACGAAAATCTGTTTCCAAAATTCATTTTATTGTTCCAATCGTGTACGCAGTCCAACGCGCTGGAACCCGGCGTCTTTCAGCATTCCCATAACGGACATCACGGCGCCATAGTCTGCGTTTTCATCACCATTAATCATAATTGTCAAATCGGGGTTTTCACCACGCATAGCAACCACGCGCGCAACCGCATCATCACGTGATAATTCGGTTTTCCCGACATAATACCGTCCCGCGGCATCCACACTGATTTGAATTGCATGATCGTTTCCTGACAATGCAGAATTACCCGCGCGCGGCAAATTCAAATCAATTCCTGTGGTTAACATTGGTGTTGTAACCATAAACACCGCCAACAGCACCGTCATAACATCAATCATTGGTGTTAACGACATTGTGGCGTCTGTATTCCTCAGTCTTCTGCGTGTCATATTATTTTGCCCCGCGTTTATTGTTTTTTGGAAATTTATCCGCTTTCATATCTTTGCATTTTTCAGTCAATCTGTCATACAAATCATCAGACTTTTTACCGAAATAGTAATACGCCACCGCTGCTGGTACCGCTGCAATCAACCCCAGCGCCGTTGTCCCCAATGCAGTCGCCAGCCCCGGGGCAATAACCCCGATTGACACCGACTGATTTATACCAATCGACGAAAAAGAATCCATCACCCCCCAAATTGTACCAAACAACCCGACAAACGGCGCAATATAAGACAGCATAGATAAAAACCACAAATTCTTATCAAACGGGCGAATCAATTTATCTGCAATCGTTGACAAGTTATCACCATTTTTTATCTGAACTGGGTGTCTTTTCTGATAATGCCACAGACGAATTTTCTCAATAATTATCGCCCACGACATAACACTGGCCAAAACCAATACCACCGATATAAACAGCGTCATTAAATCCCCTGTAAACAACGTTGTTAATGAAAAAGCATTTGTCATTTTGTTTTTCCTTTTTTTACTTGTTTTATTATTTTTACTAATCTTTAAATGGCGCCGCCACACTATTTGGGATACGCCGTGGCATCATATTTGCACCAATATACGCCGCCGTGCCCGACAGTATAGCACAAATTTCACCATCTTTCACGAACTTTTGTTCAACCGACATCGACGCCGCGCCAAATTTAACGACGGTTGTTTCAACAACAAATTCATCCCCCAGAAACAGCGGTTTGATATACCGTATATTCAAATCACGTATAACAAAACCAACATCACCATCTGGGAATTTTATCCCACGCAAAATATTCATACGTGCGCGTTCCGCGATTTCAATATATCGCCCATGATACACGATCCCACCGGCATCGGTATCTGCATACGCGATTGAGAATGGAAATTTATATACTTTCATTTTTCTAATCCTAAATGTTTATATCCTGCATCTGTAATAACACGTCCACGTGGCGTGCGCTGAACAAACCCCAATTGCATTAAATATGGTTCGATTACATCTTCGATAGTATCGGCCGGTTCTGACAATGCCGCGGCCAGATTTTCAATTCCCACCGGTCCGCCGGCATAGTGGCGCACAATCGCATTCATATATTCACGATCCATTTCATCCAATCCGCTTTCATCAATATGCAACTGTACCAGTGTCGTTTTTATTGTATCGGCCGAAATCACATCACGCCCCAAGGCGCTTGCAAAATCCCGCGCACGCTTTAATAATCTGTTTGCGATACGCGGTGTACCACGTGCACTGCGCGCCAGCATTTGTGCCCCCATTTCATCAATTGGCGTTCCCAAAATATTCGCACTGCGCATAATAATTTTTGCCAAATCATCTGTCGCATAGAACGACAAACGCAAATCAATACCAAACCGGTCGCGCAACGGATTTGACAACAATCCCGTACGCGTGGTCGCCCCCACCAAAGTAAACGGGGGCAGATCAATCCGCACACTTTTCGCCGACGGCCCTTCGCCCAGCATAATATCCAGTTTAAAATCTTCCATTGCGGAATACAAAACTTCTTCTATTGCTGTTGGCAAACGATGAATTTCATCGATAAACAACACATCCATCGGTTCCAGCGACGTCAGTATCGCGGCCAGATCGCCTTGCTTGGTTAACATCGGCGCCGCCGTTGCCCGGAAATTAGTCCCCAATTCATTTGCGACGATATGCGCCAACGTTGTTTTCCCCAACCCCGGCGGTCCATACAGCAACACATGATCCATCGCTTCACCCCGGGATTTTGCCCCTGAAATAAACACAGATAAATTCTGCTTTAACGCATCATGCCCCACAAAATCCGCCAATGTACGTGGACGAATAGACGCCACCATTTCGTCTGGGATATTTGGATCCAAAAAACGTTCAGTATTATTTTGCATATGTTTTACAACAATTTGTTATCCGCGTTTTCACGGCCAACATAGGCCTTTAAATCATTATACATCTGGCGCAGATCGGCCGGCTGGCTGTAATGTTCATCAGCATTTTTTACACGAATTGTTTCCAAATCAATTTGCGCCTGTTTTTTCAATACCTGGGTTAAATGCGCGGCGAACGCCTTGGCATCTTCGGATTCTGCGGCACCCTGTAATAACAGACCGCGATTTGGCCGTGGCGATAAAAACGCAAAATCTGCAACAGATGAATCCGGCGAAACCAGCGCGAATCCTGAAACTTCTGGGCGGCGCATCATTGCCTGTAAAACATACCACGCCCCCAACTGATTCCCCGCCAGCCATATTTTATCACTGTCTTCATTTTTATTCTGAATCCAGTCGATAACAGTTGCGATATCCAGCATATTTTCAGACGTTGTGCCTATTGCGCCTTCGGAATAATTAACCCCCCGATAATTAAATCGCACCACTGAAAAGCCTGCATCCATAAACGCCCGAAACATTGCGTACGAAACCCTGTCGTTCATATGATGTTTTTGCCGCGGATTTCCCGACAAAATAACCGCCAACGGTGCCGCCGGCGTATCAGATTTATGATAAACCGCATGCAATTTTCCTGCTTCGCCTGAAATCATTATATCAACCATTTAAATCGCCTTTCCGTTTTGTAAAAAAATCATTTCTGAAAATACTTATAGAACAAACACGACCCAATTTTCAATAAAAATTTTTGTTTTGACATAATAACCCGTAATGTTCTAAGATTCAACATGACATGACAAAGGCTTTGACAATGGCAAGATTTACTTTATTGGCTGTTTTGGCTGGATTTGTTGTATTTAACGCAAATGCGGCAACCGAAAATGTTGTATACGATAATTTCCAAACAATATATACTGAAACCCCGGTTCAGTCATACTATGCATACCCAGATGATCCAAATTTCATCCCGGAAACAGAATTTATGAACCGCGCCGACAGTCTGGATTATGATTTTAATATCGAAGAAGCGCGCCAGATTGAATCCATGATGCACCCTGGGGTAATGTTTGCCGATCGCCCGATGGTCATATGCCGTAATTTTGGTTGCACACGTCTGAACGATCGCATAACCCGCACGTTTTTATTTAACAGCCTGGCAAACATGTTCATGATGAACGAATATTCACGCCTGTATATATGCGAAGCAGACCCGTTTTCACGCGACTGTCTGCAATCGGGAATATCGTTCCCTGTACGCAGCGGTATTGCAAACGCATTGGTCAAAATCCCCAAGGCCACAATTTCCCAGGTAAACTTATCCACCGGCCTGTCCAAGGCAACCGTTAACATGACATATGAATTTCTGGTAAACGGTATTGCACGCACATGCGAACCGACAATAATGGACATTGTAATCCCCATAAATTCCCAGGCCACATTATCGAATCGTGAATTTGCCTGTAACATGACCAGCGACGGGCTCAGCAATGTATCATTATTGGTAAACATTGACTATATTGACCTGGATTATGGAATCCTGGGTGGCTACTATTCACTGGGGATGCAGGGCCCGACCACCGGCGGTGGAACCGGCTATGCATTATTTAAAACAGAATTCACCACTGGTGGCATGCAGTTCCGTGCCGCTGTCAACGAAGAATCAGACATGGCGGGTACAAATTCCATGATGACAATCCAGCCCGGTGAATATGCGGTTGAACCATTACGGAAATAATAAATTTCTGTATTTTTAAGCAATGAACAAAATCGTTTTAATTATTGATGATGACGATATGTTGCGGACCACGCTGGCGCGCGGATTGCGTAATGCTGGGTTTGATGCTTTATGCGCCGCGTCTGCTGAATCCGGCCAAGAAATACTAAATCGCGTGCGGGTTGATGCAATTGTGCTGGACAGAATGATGACCGGAACAGACGGCCTGACATTTTTAAAACAATTGCGCACCGCCGGGGACACAACCCCAACCATCATGCTAACGGCAATGAGTGGCGCGGAAAACGCAATAGATGGCCTGGCGGGCGGGGCGAATGACTATCTGACAAAGCCTTTTCAAATACGTGAATTAATTTTACGTCTGAACAACATAATCCGGCACAGCAGCGACACAAACGCAAAAATGCCCGACGGACTAATTTTCACAGACGATGAATTTTTTATTGCCCCCCATTCCAACCAAACCCCGCGTTTATTGGCACTGTCTGGCGAAGAAAAAAAATTACTGCGTAATTTAACCGCGCCGGTTGGAAATATTGCGCCGGCAGCCCCAATGGTTGCAAAACGCTTGCGCAATAAATTAAATGGTGTATTATCAAATCTAGATATCATAACTGTTCGTGGGCGCGGATATAAATTGATATCCACCGACACAACAAACGACACATATAACCATGGTGAAGAATAAAATGAAATTAATACCACGCAGTTTTCTGTGGCGAACAATATTAATGATACTGGTACCGCTGATTATCGCCCAGGTTATTATTGCAAACGTGTTCTTTGGCAACCACTGGTCGCGGGTACACGCAACATTGGCGCGCAGTTTGGCGGTAGAAATCAGCACAATGATAAACTTCATGGACCAGGGTGATATTGATACCGCCCGCACAATGGCACGTGATATGGGTATAAATATATCTGTGAACCAGAAATTGAACCGCCCCAACAAAAACGACAACAACTCACGCGAAGCGGGCATGCTGGCATCAGAATTATCAAATCGTGTAAAACGTCCCGCCACAATATATATTGATAAAGGCAAACGCCTGGTATTTATTGACATACCAACCAACGACGGCAAAATCGCCACATTTGGCACATCATTATACCGCATTTATTCCACCAGTACCGAAGTATTTATAATCTGGTTAATTGGTTCGATATTAATTGTATCGATACTGATAACCCCGTTCATTATCATGCACACGCGCAGTATTCGCCGTATTGCGCGTGCGGCGGGTCGGTTTGGCCGCGGTCTGGACGCGCCCGGATTTCAACCAACTGGGTCCAAAGAAATCCGTGAAGCGGCCGCCGCAATGATTACAATGAAAGAACGCCTGAACAGATATAATCGCACCCGCACGGACATGCTAAACGCGGTCAGCCATGATTTAAAAGCCCCATTAACGCGCATGCGCCTGGCGGTGGAAACCGATGCTGCAAACAAAAACGATTTATTGCGCGACATCGACCGCATGACAGAAATGGTAAACGGATATCTGTCATTTGCGCGGGGCGAACTGCCAGAAATTGAACAAACGACTGAATTACCCGCCATGCTGTTGCGAATTGCGCGCGATGCCGCCCCAGACAAAAACATAGAAACCGATTTTCCGGTTGAACCGGCCCAGTTTTATGCACGCCCAATGGCACTGGCACGCGCATTCGGCAACATTATTGAAAACGCGGCACGTTATGCACAAAACACGATTCGCATAACCGAACGCGATACATCTGATACGGTCGAAGTCATCATCGAAGATGACGGCCCCGGCATCCCAGATGACAAAAAACGCGATGCCATGCGTCCATTTGTACGCCTGGACGATGCGCGCGGCGAAAAAACTGGTGGCACAGGCCTGGGGCTGTCTATTGCCCAAACGGCAATTGAAAACCACGGTGGCCAAATATTTTTAGAAAACAGCAATCTGGGTGGTCTGCGTGTTCGCGTTGTATTGCCAATATAAAATTACGGATTATTCAAAATGAACTTGTACAAATATGTTTCTGAATCAATAAACAAGAATCTGGGGTTCGTTGCGAACCTGGAAACGCCGCGCAATCGCACATTTGGTGATTTTTCGACAAATGCCGCGATGGTTGGTGCAAAATCTGCGGGCAAAAACCCACGCGACCTGGCAAATGAACTATTGCCCAAATTGCGCGATTTAGATTTTATCTCGGACGCATCTGTTGCGGGGCCCGGCTTTATAAACATAAAATTACGTGATGATTTTATATGGCGCGCCGCGGCACAACCGCATACTGAAAAAACAGATACACCAAAAAAGATAGACCTGGACTATGGTGGCTATAACGTGGGCAAGGCATTACACGTTGGCCATCTGCGCACATCTATTGTTGGCGACACATTTAACAGAATTGCAAAACATCTGGGGCACCACACCAAAAGCTATAACCACATTGGCGATTGGGGGCGTCCGATGGGGCTGATTATTGCATGGATTTTGGAATACGGCATGCCACAAAACGCCGATGAATTAAACAAAATGTACCCCGCATCCACCGCCCGCGCCAAAGAAGATGACGCATGGATGGCGCGCGCCAAAGAAATCACCGCCGAATTACAATCTGGTAATCCGAAATACAAAAAAATTTACGATGATTTTATGAAAATATCATTGGCGCAAATGGACAATGTTTTACACAGACTGAACCTGTTGCCATTCGACGCGACAATGGGTGAACGCGGGGTTGCGCCATATGTTAATGACACACAAAAAATTCTGGAATCATGTGGGTTATTGGTTGAATCTGATGGTGCGTTGATTGTCAATGTAAAAACAGATGATGACACCGCACCAATGCCACCACTGATTTTCCGCGCCAGTTCTGGTGCCCAAACGTATGCGGCGGCGGATTTATCGGCAATATATTACCGCACAAAAACAGACCACCCAGATACAATTATATACTTTACCGATTCGCGTCAAAATCTGCATTTTAACCAGATATTCCGTGTTGCGAAAATGGCGGCACTGACCACGGCTGAATTGTTCCATACTGGCTTTGGCGCATTAACCGGCCCAGACGGCAAACCGTTCAAGACCCGTGATGGTGGGGTTGCTGAATTACTGGATATTTTGGACATGGTACGCGATGCCGTTCGCGCGCGCGTTTCCACCAGTGGCAAACAACTGGACGATACAACGATTGATTCAATTGCATTGGCGGCAATTAAATTCAATGATTTATTACACGATGTCCGCACCGATTATATATTTGACCCAACCCAAATCACCAGTTTCGAAGGTCGCACCGGCCCATACATTCTGTATACCGCCGTCCGCCTGAACAGTGTTTTAAAACGGGCAGGGCACGCCCCAACACCATCCGCTATTGGCGAATTGACCGACGATGAACGTAATCTGTTAATTGAAACCCTGGATTTTGATCGCACCGTACAAAGCGCGTTTGACAATCGTGCAACAGACATGATTGCAAACTATGCATATGATTTATGCCAACTGGCGAACACATTTTATCACAACTGTCCGATTTTACGCGATGATGTTGATGACGCCACGCGTGCAAAGCGTCTGCAAATTGTACGCATTGCCCGGGATACATTGGCAACAGCAATTGATTTAATGGGGCTACGGATCCCGAATGAAATGTAATCATACCGCCGGGCAACACCACCAGCCCGGCATTTTTTCAAAAAAGCAATCAAACGCTGATTTTTTTATTTACCACAATATGTTATTTGTGATATAATTTAAGCAAACGAGAGGATGAACATGCGCAAGATATTATTTTTAGTTGCAATTTTTGCAATATCTGGCCCAGCGATGGCGGCGACCAAGTTGGCATCTACGGATTATGTTGATGGTTTAACTGGTGAAATGGTAAAAACAACCACTGACCAAGAAGTCGGCGGCCAGAAATCCTTTACCACCAGTCCTGTTGTTCCAACACCGCCATTACCACAATCTTTATAATGATTAAATATTTAATACGATTAATATTTGCAGCGCTTTTTCTAGCGGTCCCGGCCATGTCTGCGCATTCGGCAGAAATGGTGAACGTTGAATATATTCACCAGTATTTGAACGCACGCTGGGGGATTGATTTACCATATAACCCAGAGTTGAAAAATCCAAAGGTTGCGGCAAATATGGAATACCTGCTGACCGTGGTGGATATTGCAAACGAATACCTGAATGGTGAAAAAACGACCAGCTATGGCACGGGCGAATATGCAACTAAATTGGCGGCGGATACGATTGCCACGAATACCGCGATTGACTCTCTGGTTCATGGCCCCAGTTTTTATATAACAACAACCCCCGACACAACCGAATTTGAAATCAGAATATCTGCCAGTGGTAATTTTACAATTGATTGGGGCGATGGTAAACGTGAACCCTTTTTAAACACCAAGGTACTTTCTCATACCTACGCATCGCCCGGCGAATATACCATTCAATTATCTGGCCGTGCAACAAATTATGCTTCTTCATTTGGCCTGCCTTCTTCTGTGATAAATTTTTCGAACAAACAAAATATAGCCAGTATATCTGGAAAATTGGGTAGAATATTCCCAACATTAGAAAACAAAAACCCAACGTTCTATAAATTATTCCAGGACGCTACTAATTTAACATCAATCCCCGAAGATTTATTTGACGGCATTGAAACAAGTCCATATGTGGGCATAGGTACATTTATGTTTGCTAGTGCCTTTAGAAACACCGGAATAACCAGCATTCCGGGCAAATTATTCTCTGGGATAACGTCAACGGCTAATAACATGTTTGATTTTACATTCTCAGATACCCCCATAACCAGTATCCCAGAAAACCTATTTGCAAATTTAACAGAAGCCAGCAGTCCCAGTGTATTTCAAGGAACTTTTTGGGGAACAAACATAACCAGTATCCCATCGGGATTATTTGCTAATCTTCGGGGTCGAATTGGCGGTCAGGCATTTTATGCAACATTTACAGATTGCAAATCATTACAAAGTATACCCGAAGACTTATTCGCCAGCATTTCCAGCGCGCCAGCCACCAGCATGTTCGTACAAACATTTGCTGGCACAGGCATAACATCTATCCCAGAAAACTTATTTTCCACAATTCGTGGTGCACCTGCCAGCACTATGTTTGCCAGCACATTTAGTGGCACAAATATAACCAGTATCCCGTCCGGTTTATTTGCTGGAATTTCTGGCGCCCCAAATTATAATATGTTTCAAAACACGTTCAGCAACTGCAAATCACTAAAAAACATCCCGGCAGACTTGTTTGCGGGTATTTCCGGCGCCCCAGAATCAGCCATGTTTGACGGCACATTCCAAAATTGCACATCACTAGAAAGCATCCCAGAAAATCTTTTTGCTGGCATATCTGGTTCCGCAGCCAGCCATATGTTCAGCAACACATTTTCTGGCTGTACGTCTTTGACCGGACCGTCGGCGCGGATAGGTGGGCAATACCTGTACGAAATCTGGCCAGATATTGACTATAATACAAACACTTACTCTGACGCAACCGGTCTGTCGGATTATGAACAAATCCCAGCAAATTGGAAATAAAAAACATATAACAACCACAACACAAAAATACGGTATAATAATACCGTATCAAATTTTCTTGACTTTTCTGGGGCATTACGGCATAATAGCACCGCTAAATTAATAAAAAGGTAAAAATTATGGCAGCGACAAAATCGTTAAAAAAATGCGAATTAGATGCTAAATGGTATCTGATTGACGCAACCGATTGCACGCTGGGGCGTTTGGCGGCATTTGCTGCGAACATCCTGCGTGGCAAGAACAAGCCAACATGGACACCAAACATGGACTGTGGCGATCATGTTATCATTATAAACGCGGCAAAGGTTGCATTGTCTGGGAAAAAGGCTGATAAAACAAAATTCTTTTGGCATTCCCTGTGGACTGGCAGCACCAAAGAACGCACATTGGGTCAAATGCGTAATGAAAAACCAGAAAAATTGGTTACAAACGCGGTAAAGCGTATGATGGGCCGTCGTACGGCGGTTGCATTGGCAAACAAACGCTTGACTAAATTACATGTATACGCGGGCGCCGAACACAAACATGCCGCCCAAAACCCAATCGTTATTGACTTTGCGGGTATGAACCGTAAAAACAAAAGGGGCGAATAATGACAGAAACAAAAAAGACTGCAACAAAAACAGCAGCAAAAACAACTAAAAAAGCGGCCCCTGCAAAAGCCACATCAAAAACAGCGGTCGCAGATATAAAGTTAACAAACGCAACATATGCAACTGGCAAACGCAAAGATTCTGTTGCACGCGTATATTTGGTTGCGGGCCGTGGCCAGATTACTGTTAACGGCACACCTGTGAACGAATATTTTCGTCGCCCAGTGTTACAGATGATTATTGCCCAGCCGTTTGGCATTACAAAACGCGAAACTGCATATGATGTTCACGCATTTGTTGCTGGTGGTGGACTGTCCGGCCAGGCTGGCGCATTAAAGCACGGCATTTCCAAAGCATTGGAAAAAATTGAACCAGATTTACGTAAAACGTTAAAATCTGCTGGGTTCTTGACCCGCGACAGCCGTGTTGTTGAACGTAAACACTTTGGTCGTCACAAAGCACGTCGTTCAACCCAGTTCAGCAAACGTTAATATTTTGTTTGCGAATCAAAAAAAATCCGCCAAATGGCGGATTTTTTATTTTATTAAAATTGTGTATTGCGTTTATAAAAAAACTGTGTATAATCATTCGGCAATTCATATTTTTAATGGGGAAAACAATGTTTAAAAAAGAAAAAATCAAAGATTTGCATTATTCAATCAGCGGTGTAATTTCCGCCGATGAATTACAGGCCGCGGCCGATAAAATTCTGGCCGAATATGGTAAAAAGGCAAAAATGCCAGGATTCCGCCCAGGACACATTCCATTATCAATCTTGCGCCAGAAATACAATGCATCTGCAATGGGCGAAGCAATTGATAAATTAATGAACCAGGATTTAAACGATTATGTCGCGGATAAAAAAATCCGTTTGGCGGGCGCACCACGCGCAGACCTGGGGAAATGGGAAATTGGCCAAGACGCGGAATATTCGCTGGAATTTGATATACTGCCAACATTGCCGGCAATTGATTTAGAAAAATTCACAGTTGTCAAAAAAACAACCAAACTGAACGAATCCGAAGTTGACCAGGCAATTG
>JADINC010000011.1 GCA_017694255.1 Candidatus Enterousia avistercoris
AGGCGGACGGTAGTACGCCGGTTTGCGTCAGCAAATTTTGCCAGGTGGCGAAGCAATCCTGCTGGGCGTGCCAGAAAATCAAAACCGCCGTATGGTGGTTTTTATTTTATGAAATCGTTCCTGGGGCGGGGGACGATATTTTTTGTTATACTGGGGATATAACAAAAAAAGGGGGATTTTTTATGAAAAAGTTTTTATTGTTTGTTTTGGCAATCGTTATATCGTTCTTGCCCGGAATTATTGGTATGATGTTTTCGCCAGATGGGGCGTCAGATATGTGGTATAACGCGTTGGTAAAACCTGCGTTGATGCCAGCGGGTTGGGTGTTTGCCGTTGTGTGGCCGATATTATATTTCCTGTTGGGAATTGCGTTATATTTGATAATGGTTGATACAACACGGTTAAGTAAAACAAAATCGTATTCTTTGTTCGCGGTCCATATGGGGTTGAATGCACTGTGGTCATATTTATTCTTTGGCATAAATTTAACAGGGGCGGCACTGATTGTTTTATTATTGCTGATTGGTTTTACTGTTTGGATGATGGTGGCGTTTCGGCAAATCAGTCGGCCGGCGTATTATTTGGTTTGGCCGTATATAATATGGTTGGTTTTTGCGCTGTATCTGAACAGCGGGGTGGTTATGATGAATTAAATAACAATGCCGCCAGAAATGGCGGCATTTGTTTATATCTTTAATATTTTTACATCTGGGTCGCCAACATTTAAATACTTTAATCCCAATTCTTCGACGTAATCGGCACTGTATCCCTGGAGTAATTCAATATGACGATTTATTGCGTCCAGTTTTTTCTGTTCGGCGGCCAATTGTTCTTGTTCCGCGTTCAGGCGCCATATGTTTATAATAAAATTTTGAACATTTACGTCGCCCCAAAATATCCGAATAAATGCAAATGCCGCAAATATAGTCGCAATTACGCCAAATTTGCCGCGAAAACCACCAGACCAGGCGCGACCAATAAATCCAAAGAAATTTTTGATTTTTTCCTTCATCGGTGGCATTATATCACAAATGTTTATAAATAAGCAAATTTTTGGTGCGCCAATGGCGGGAATTACGGACAAGCCTTTTCGGCGCATTGTTCGTATGTTTTCGCCAAATGCACCGTTGTATACAGAAATGATATCGTGTCATTCGTTGGTGGCGGCACATAAAAATTGTCTGCGTAATTTTGATAAATATGATGACGAGGCTGATATCGGAGCACAGATTTTCGGTGCAAATGCAGAATTGATGGCGGACGCAGCGCGAATATTACAGGATTCTGGGGCTGCGTGGATTGATATTAATATGGGGTGCCCAGTGCCAAAGGTTGCCACGCGCAGTGGTGCGGGCGCAAATATGATGCGCGACCACAATTTGGCAGAAAAAATTATGCGCGCGGTTGTGCGTGCGGTTCAAATACCTGTATCAATTAAAACCCGACTGGGGTGGGATGATGCACATAAAGATTGGGCGGATTTAATCCAGATTGCGGCGGATTGCGGGGTACAGTTTGCCGCACTGCACGGGCGTACGCGTGCCCAGTTATATAATGGGGCGGCGGTGTTGCCAGAATTGAAAAAATCGCCAATTCCAATTATTGGAAATGGGGATATAAAACAGGCCACAGATGTGGAAAAGGTTTTAAACCTGGGGTATTGTGGGGCAATGATTGGGCGGGCAATGCTGGGGCGGCCATGGATTTTAGGGCAAATTTCTGGGGAATGTGGGGCGCCCAGTAATGTGGGAAAAATTGTGTTGCGACATTTGGAATATATGATTGAATACTATGGTGAAAAAAATGCCATTCCGATGTTTCGCAAACATGTGGCGTGGTATTCGGCGGGTGTGCCGAATTCTGCGGATTTTAGAATTCGTGTAAATGGAATTACGGAATTAAATGAACTGGTGGAACAAATTTGTGAATTTTGGGGTTGCGAACCGAATATATAGATTCTATGATAAACAAGCATCAAGGGAATAATAGATATGACGACAGAAAATACAACAAATACAGAAATGCATGCCGATATGACGGTTGGGGAAATGTTGCGTAATGCGCGTACCACGGGGCGGCGCAAACGTGAAATACCGACTGTGTCAAAACAGCTGTGCATTCGTGAAGAATTTTTGCAGGCACTGGAAGATGGAAATTATACCGTTATTCCGGAAACTGTTTATATTTTGGGTTTTGCACGGAATTATGCAATGGAATTGGGGCTGGACCCGGATGAAATTGTTAATAAGTTAAAGCGTGAAATGGGATTGGGCGCAGAATGTGATGCTGGTGAAGAGAAAAATGATGCGCCGGCCTGTGGCGGAACAGACGCAAATTCCCCCCAGGATGTATGGTATCATAAATTATGGGGGCGGGTTGTGAAGTTTATGCGCCGCTATTGGATTTGGGTGTTGTGTGGCGTTGTCGTTTTGGCGTTGGGGATTGCAGGGATAATTTTTGCAACAACGCATGGCGTTGATAATGCCCCAGAAAATAATTTAGCACCGGTGGAAACAACACTGGCCGCGGATGTGCCCCCAGAACCAGAATATAATGTGGCGGTTCGTGAACGTTTTGGTACGGAAAACCGCGAAAACGGCAATGTTATATTACAGGCAACCGCAGAATCATGGGTCAAGGTCGAAGACCGGCGCGGTAATACGGTGTTCAGTCGTGTGCTGGTGCCGGGCGATGTGTATTATGTGCCCGCCGGTGATGAATATACGGCGATATTTGGTAATGCTGGTGGAATTGATGTTTGGGTAAATGGAAAACTGGCTCCGGCGGTTGGCGCAGATCATACGCGCGTTTCGGGGGTGTCGTTGGCACCGGGAAAACTGATGCCGTCTGATGCGACCGGGACAGATGTGGAATAGTTAACGGGGGGACCGCCCCGTTAATT
>JADINC010000012.1 GCA_017694255.1 Candidatus Enterousia avistercoris
AATCTGTTTTTTATCATCGCGCACGATTGCGTACCCGCGCGCTAATACATTTTTATAACTCAGCGAATTCAGCATTTGTCCCAAATGATTTACAGATTGCATCAAATACGCAATCTTTGTTTGCAAAATGTTTGAAAAATTCGAAACCGTATCCATGCGCCCCACGGCCGCGGCAATTTTGCTGTTAATAATTATATTCAATGCACGCGTTGTATCATCTATACGTTGCTGGTGTTCCATAACCAGCTGGCGCGGATTTTTAACAACAATAGATTCCATACGATTTTTCGCATTAACTAAACGTGTTGTAAAATTATTCGATAATCGATGCCATAAATTATCCAAATCCTGGATTAACGAAATCTTGGTCGGCACGACCATTTCCGCCGCCCCCGTGGGCGTTGGCGCGCGCACGTCAGCCGCATAGTCAATCAACATCCAATCAGGCTCATGTCCAACACCAGACACCAGTGGGATTTCGCTGGCCGCGGCGGCACGCACAACAACCTCTTCGGAAAAAGGCAACAAATCTTCCAACGCACCACCACCACGCGCGACAATAATTACATCTACATTTTTAACCCGATTAAAATATTCGATACCGGCGGCAACTTCGGCTGCGGCGGTTGCGCCCTGGACAGTGGCCGGATATAAAACAACCGTCACGGGAAAGCGTTCACGCAAACGATTTTGAATATCTTGGAATGCCGCACCCGTCGGGCTGGTCACCACACCGATTCGTTGGGGCAGGTGGGGCAAAGGCTTTTTCCGCGCGGCATCAAACAATCCTTCGGCGGCCAGTTTGCGTTTGCGTTCTTCCAGCATTTTTAATATCGCGCCAACACCCGCCATTTCAATTTCAGAACATATAATTTGATAATTACTGCGTGCCGGATACGTTGTAAAACGCCCGGTAATTATAACCTCCAGCCCATCTTCCAGTTTAAACGGAACCGGGGTCCCACGCCAAATAATTACAGATATCGCCGCCCCAGAATCCTTTATCGTCATATACGTATGCCCCGACGTCGCACGCGTAATTTGCGACAATTCACCACGAATGCGAATGCGCGGAAACGCCGTTTCGACAACATTTTTCAACAATGCCGACGCATCAGAAACACTGAACACAACATCTGGCTGAACAAAGGGCTCTGGTTTTTGCATTATTATATCCTGTCAATATTTTTTGCAGCCGTCATAAAATCCACCCCGACCGCATTTAAAAATCTGATAACGACATTTTTTCCATCGCGATCAATTTTTGCCGGTCGTCCCATATAATACGGTATATTGACCCCGTCATATACATATTGATCAAACGTCAAATCAAATGGTGTTTTCGTAGGCAAATGCATCACATAATAATGTGGCCCATACGCCCAAACATCATTAATATACATCAGTTTCCAATCTTTGTTATTCATCAATGCAACAAATGCGAAACTGGACGCACGACAAAAACCGTACGAATCATATGGAAAGTGTTTATAATCATATCCAACATATTCAAAGAACGCCGCATGCTTAACAACGTCTTGCTTAAAACCATCACGAAACAACAGTGTTAAATTTTTTGCGCGCAACCGCTGGGTCCGTTCCAGTCCCATATTATCCAGCTTTTTCAGCAACCCTTGGGTTGCGTCTTCATATAATTTTGCATTATTTTTTGTCATTTTATATGTGCCAGTATTATATCACAATTGTTTTGACAATGCACGTCGAAACATATTGTCTATAAACACATGCTGTAAATCAATTCCCATCAATGCGGCAAAAGTATTCGCGCGCGGGTATTCAAAATTACTGCCAACCGTCTGCCCCAGATGATACGGTATTTCCAAAATATTACCCCGGCCATCAATAGACTGGTCAAATGTTATATCCAAAATTTGGCCGTCAACTGCATTTTCCAACCAAACATGGTCTGTCAATCCAGGAACAGAACAATTCCCAGAATATGCCTTTAATCGCCAAAATTCTTCGCCATTGGACCAACGAAACAACTGTGACCACGTATAGCTGGCCACGGAACAAAACCCCGCAGAATACCGCCCAGATTCAATCCGTTCCTGTTCATAAACAGGGGACAAAATCGCATTACGAATCAACGGTTCACAAAACGCCAGCCGAAACATATACATCATATTGGTCATGTTATAAGTTTTTCTGAAACCATACGGCAAATCCACAGATTCAACCTGGGCAATCAATTTATCTGTTGCATCATTATATCGTTTAACCCGTACATCTTCCATTCTTGTCGCCCCCTTGGCTTTTTTACAATTCAACCAGTGGCCAACGCGGACGGGGGGCCACAGGTTCGCGCACAACACGACCCAATCTATAATTTTCCAATCCGGCCCACGCAATCATAGCGCCATTATCGGTACACAAACTCATCGGCGGTGCCGCAAACAACATACTATGTTTCTGGGCCAGTCTTTCCACAGCCGCACGTATTTCAGTATTTTTTGCAACCCCACCGGCAACCACCAAAAACTTTGGTCCGGCCTTAACAACCCGCGAATCATGCAATGCGTTTCCCAAACGGTTGGTTATGCAATCAACAACAGCCGCCTGAAACGATGCACAAAAATCATTAATTTTTTCATCCGTCAATGGCATGCTTTCATGTTCCAGAAACGTTCGCGCCGCTGTTTTTATACCACTGAAAGAAAAATCACATCCTGGCTTATCACACAATGGGCGCGGAAAATGAAACGCATTCGGATTGCCACCTGTGGCGCGCGTATTAACAATTGGTCCGCCCGGATACCCCAGCCCCAGCATTTTCGCAACCTTGTCAAACGCTTCGCCCGCGCTGTCATCCAATGTCTGGCCAATAATTTCATATTGCCCGACACCATGCACTAATAATATCTGACAATGCCCCCCCGATGCCAACATTAACAAATACGGAAACTCTACATTTACTGCGCCATCTGTGCCATTGGCCGCCGCCGCATGCAAACGCGGAACCAATGCGTGGCCTTCTAAATGATTGACCGCGACCAGCGGTTTTCCTGTTGATTGTGCAATTCCAACCGCCGCCATCCAACCGACCAAGACCCCACCAATTAACCCGGGGCCAGCCGTGGCCGCAATAACATCAATATCAGATATCTTTTTACCGGCACCGTCCAGTGTCCGTTGAATAACTTCATCAATCGCCAATATATGCGCCCGCGCCGCCAGTTCTGGCACAACCCCGCCATATTTTTGATGTTCTGGGATTTGTGAATATATTATATGTGATAAAATATTACGGTTTGAATCGACAATTGCCGCCGATGTTTCGTCGCACGACGATTCTATCCCCAGGCACAGTGTCGCATGCGTATCTGTGTCCCCGGTCCCAGACTTTAAATCGCCCATATCAATACGAATAATATCTTCTTTGCTCATTTTATAACTTAATTATTTTCATTCATCACAATGCCCATATTGCACAATGTCAACGCGTCGCGCACCATCATATCCCCAGACTGGGGCAGGGTGGCAATCTTGTCAACGCACTGGACCAACAATTCTAAATTTTCGTCAGATGCAGACAATATCTGGGCCGCTGCCATACGCCGACTTAAATCCGCCGCGCGCCATTTCCGCAAATTTGAATTTTCCAAATCACCTGTTTGCATGGCGAAAAAGAACACGATAACAACAAACACCAATACCGCAATACCAATAATAAACTTTAAATATTTTTTTATAAATTTCATTTTTGTCTTCCTGGTTTTCCTGATGCAAATTCAAAGAACTGCTTTGACATTTCGTTTGCATTTTTTAACAATTCAATTTCAGACATATTCCGCGACACATTTTTACGAAATATCAATCTGTCGACGATTATTTTAGACGCCTGGCGCGAAGACATCAGCCCATGGTCCACAGAATCAATCAATAAACGCAACGCATGCACCCGATATATACAATTCCAAAACTGTCGACGTTCATCGAACGGCGGCATTTCAGAATCAATTAAAATTTTTTTAGCGGTGTAAATATCATTACATATATAAACCGTTTCATCGACATCCGACCATCTGTCGCCGTGCTGTAAAATCCGTGAATCATCGGTCAACATATACCCACATAAATTATTAATCATTAACGGCATGACAAATCACCAAATCTATTCACATTTTACCAGCCACAAATCATAATCAGCATTTTGCAGCGGATTATTCCCCGGTTCATTTGCGTCCATCCAATTGCTGAAAATTTTACCATGATCTGCATCACTGACTTCGATAAAGGCGAAATAGTTTTCCGCATCAAACGGATCAGACTGTTTGCATGCCCGCACTGTTATTTCCAGCTTTTCAAATTTTGTTTTCTGGCCAACACCCAGATTCAGCACCTGGACCTTTCCAGCGGCCTTGTTCATAATACGCACAACCGCATTTGCACGATCAATATACGCAAAACTGGCACACGGCTGCAACAACGCGATTGCACAAAGAAACAAAAACACTATTCTTAATTTCATAAAAACTATATTACATTTGCAATACGTTAAAGTCAAATTATTAGTTTTAATTGTTGACAAATAATATTTTATGTGCAATACTTGTCAACATGATAAAGATATCACCAGACACATATAAAATACTGCGGGCCAGTCCATCGCCAGAAAGCGCCGAAAAAGACTATCTGGAATGTTTGATTCTGGACCAATTATTTAACAACCAGCATATTTGCGAAAACTATTATTTCGCTGGCGGTGCATCATTGTCAAAATCATATCAGCTGGGCACGCGCATTGGCCAAGATGTAGATTTAGTTTGCGCCAACTATGACGACATACCCGACGTTCATTCCAGAAAACAACTGGAAAAATTCAAGCGTTCGTTCAAAAACTTTGTTTTTACCGGTCTGCGCGAACAGTTAAACAGCATTATAAACACCGACCGTAAATTTATGATTTTGACAGATCGTGAATGGCATGAATTAAAAAATACAGAAAACTTTATGTCTTCGCCAACATTGCATCTGCTGTACAAATCGGAATTTTCCACCGCATTTGGTCACATGAAACTGGAAATAATTCCGCGCCACTATGATATAAATTCTATAAATTATCGGTCGGTAATTCCATACAGTATAAAACAACCAATTGGTTATATTCCAACAGTTCGCTATGAACAAACATTTTGGGACAAAGTATATGCACTGCATACCAACGCAAACACCCAGAAACCAAAGTGGTCAAAATTTTATTCGCGCCACTATTATGACGTAGCGAAAATATCACGACATGTAAACATGCCGACAACACTGCCAATGCTGTCCGCGATTGAACAACACCAACAGAAATATACAATGCGCGATATCGCGCCACTGTCTTCAACCAAAGACATCAACCTGTTGCCCGACAACGCGACTTTATCAAAGCTGGGTACAGATTATGATTCTATGGCAAACAACTTTTTGGGGGCACGCGAACAATGGTCCGACATTGTGGCAACATTACGCACCCTGAACACACAAATAAAAACACTTTAACTGCGGGGGATAATTATGGCCAAATTTGTATTTTCCGACCCACATTTTGATTCGGCCAGCATTATTATAAACGGCCGCCGTCCATTTAAAACCGTTGCGGAAATGAACAAGACGCTGATTGAAAACTATAACCAAACTGTTGGCAAACAAGATATCTGTTATTGGCTGGGCGATATCATGTACGACGCAACCAAAGAAAAAGTTTTTAAATTATTACGACACATGCGTGGACGTAAATATTTAATAATGGGCAACCATGACCGAAATCATTCTGAAACATGGTGGTTATCGTGCGGATTTGACAAAGTATTCCCGCATCCTATATATGACGCAACCCAATATATATTGCTGTCCCACGAACCATTGCCTGAATTTGGCGACAATCCACCAATTGTAAACATCCATGGTCATATTCATATCCAAGATTATGACTTTCCATATCACCGCCAATGCATAAATGTTTGTGTAGAAAAAACAGATTATAAACCCGTTCCGTTGGTTAACCCATACATTACAAAGCCACGTGTGTTTTCACGATAAAAAAATCCCGCGATTGCGGGATTTTTTATAACACATTTGTCTGATAAATTATTCTTTATCGGCCCCTTTGGCGGCTTTTTCTGCAGACGTAGCGGACAAGTCTTCGACAATACGCGCTTTTTTGCCTGACAGACCACGTAAAAAGAATAATTTTGCACGACGAACACGTCCTGTACGAACCTTTTCAATTTTTTCAATTGCCGGGCTGTACAGCGGGAATTTACGTTCCACACCAACGCCATATGATTCACGGCGCACTGTGAACGACGCATTATTACCCACGCCACCATCACGCGCGATAACAACACCTTCGAACACCTGGATACGGAACTTATCACCATCTTTAATTTTTACGTGAACCTTTACCGTATCGCCCGCCTTGAACGCAGGAATTTTTTTGTCGCCACGCAGTTTTTCAACCTGGGCTGCTTCGATTTTTTTAATAATGCTCATTTTTACTTTTCCTTTATTAAATCCGGACGACGTTGTTTTGTTATTTCGTCCGATTGTTGTTTCCGCCATCTTTCTATATTGCCGTGATGACCAGACAGCAGGACTTCTGGGACATTACGTCCACGCCATGCCGACGGACGGGTATATAACGGCCATTCTAACCCGCCGATTTCGAAACTTTCGTTTGCTGTGGCATCCGCGCCACCGCCGACCACATTATCCATCACACGAACCACACTGTCAACAAAAACTTGGGCTGCGATTTCACCGCCCGACAGTATGTAATCGCCAATTGATAATTCCATTATACCATATTCATCAATAACCCGCTGGTCAATTCCTTCGTACCGGCCACAGACCAGGGTATAAACACCGTCCAGTACCCCCGAAAATTCCCGAACCATTTTCTGGTCCAAACGGGGCCCGCGTGGTGAAAAATATATAATTTTTCCGCGATTTTCTATGGAATCTAACGCATCGCCCAAAACATCGGCCCGCATTACTTGTCCCGCGCCACCACCAAATTGTTCATCATCAACACTGCCATAGTTGTCATGTGCGAAATCGCGAATATTAATAACATCATACGACCATATTTTGCGTTCCAGCGCGCGCCCAACAACCCCGGCACCCAACGTGCCCGGGAACATTTCTGGAAAAATAGTCAATATATTAAAGTGCATTTTTAACTAGCGTGTTTTCTGACCACAGTCCATGCATTCATCCAGCATATCTTCTTTGATTGAATGATATTTGCGACACAAACTTTCATTAAACGGCATACGCACATCAACCGCAACTTCATTACCACTGGACCCATCCATTAATTTACACTTTGCCCCAATTCCACGGGCATAATGAATAATCGGACATGTATACAGCACCGCATCACATTCAACCGTAAATGTTTTTTTACCATTAAAATAAAACGTTTTCATAACAGCACCATCTATTTAACTAATATAACATTATTTTTCATATCAACCGTGGCACCAACAAAAGACACCATATCACCATTATCCAGTTCGATAATATCGCCAGCACCAAAGTTTTGAAATCCTGAAACAGTCCCAATTTTTACCCCATCGCGCATGACCGACATACCGATTAAATCAGCCTGGTAATATTCACCATCGTCCGACGGGGGCAATTCATCACGATAAATAAACAAATCCACCCCACGCAATAATTCTGCATCATTACGATTATTCACACCATCAACACGCGCAATAACAACGGTCGAATGCGGCACCGCACGCACAAAATGAAACGCGCCATCCGCGAAACGCAGACTGTGCACAGGCAAATCACGCAAATCAGTCGCCCCGGCGGTATACGTTTGCACGCGCACTTCGCCCCGAATTCCCTGGGGGGCGACAATTTTACCAACTAAAATCTTATCTGATTTTACCATTGTTTTTCCAATAAACGTACCTGTTGCACATTTCAGGTTTTTGATATGGACACATATCAAACATATCTTCAGAAGTAAAAAACATTATATTTTGCTGTTTTATTGCTATATCAGATATGTGTTTTTTCCATTTTTGTTTGCGTAATTCTTTTCTAAGACACAAACTCTTATCATAAGGGCAAGTATTGGTTCTGTCAGGATATAAATTTTCAAAATATTCTATCTCATATTCAGTAATTATCTTGTCCATATGACGTTGCCTTATTTTTTATACATGTACCCATAATATTTTATGGGTACATATTAGCAAAAAATTATTCAGCGACAGCTTCTGTTGCTTCCGCAGCTGGTTCTTCAGCCGGTACTTCTGCAGCAGCCTTTGCAGCAGCTTCTGCGGCAGCTTTTTCTTCGGCTATTTTAGCCAACTTTTCCTGCTTATCTTTGATTTTCATTTGTGTCTTTTCAGACTGCAAATGTTTTTTTGTCTGGACCGGAACAGGGCGCTTTTCAACCAATCCCGCATTTGCCAAGAAACGATAAACACGATCCGATGGTTTGGCACCTTTGGCCATCCATGACTTGATTTCATCAACTTTCAGCACGACGCGTTTTTCATTGTCACGCGCCAGCATTGGATCATACTTTCCGACCACTTCCAGTATGCTGCCGGAATTACGTGCATTACGTGAATCTGTGACCACGATGTGATAATACGGGCGTTTTTTTGCACCGAAACGCGCCAATCGATAACTGTTGCCATAATTTTTGCTCCTTAACTTTTTTTATTAGCTATCTACCCACAAAGAAAACCCGCACCAAGGATAAAAACTTATCGGATGGTGTTCCAATGCATACCGCATCTGGATAAACTGTAATGGCAATCTTTGGGATGTGCAGGCCCAGTATGTACCAAAAAGCACAAAAAGTCAACTATTTTATACTTAATTTTTATATATTTATTGTTATAATAAATTCACAAACACAAAAATCAAAAGGAGAACACACATGAAAAAACTTACCGCATTTGCCGCTGTTGCGCTGGCGCTGGGCGCATGCAGCAATGAAAACCAAACACCAACCCCGGCCGACTTTGCGACCATTGAAACAGAAATTCAAAACAGTGTATCCCAAGGCGTTGGTGCAACAATCGTTGCCATTGGCACATCTGGGGATTACGCAATTGCGATTCCTGCCACAGACGTTGTCAAAGAAATCGCCGCGAAAAAGAAAACAGTTAACTTTTTATCTGTCGAAAACGTCGACCAATATGTCTTGACAGACAAATGTTTGTTGAACATCATTCCACAAAACGTCATGGAACAACTGGGCACCCCAGAAAACAAGTGCAATTTCCGTCTGTTCTGTGGCACTGCCGACGATGTTGCAAACAATGAATTTTATGCGGTTGAATTATGTTCTGAATAATTCGCAACAAAGCGTAAAAAAATAAAAAATCCCCATTTTGGGGATTTTTTATTACCAATTGCCCGACATTATTTAATACCAGCCACGCAACTTCATCGCATTGGCAACACGCTTGATAGAATGCATATATGCGGCTTCGCGCATAGAAACATTGTATT
>JADINC010000013.1 GCA_017694255.1 Candidatus Enterousia avistercoris
AACATCTTCGGCAATAATCAGCAACGGCCGCCCCGATTGCGCAACAGGTTCCAGAATTGGCAACAACGCTTGCAGACCGGTGATTTTCTTTTCCGAAACCAAGATTTGTGCGCCATCCAATTCGGCCAACATTTTTTCACTGTTTGTCACGAAATATGGCGACATGAATCCCTGGTCAAATTGCATACCTTCGACGACATCGATTTCCGTGTCCAGTCCCTTGGCTTCTTCGACAGTTATAACGCCTTCTTTGCCAACTTTTTCCATTGCGCCGGCAATTTTTTCACCAATTTCAGCATCTGAATTGGCCGAAATTGTTGCAACCTGGGCTATTTCTGCGCTGTCTTTGACTGGACGTGCATGTTTTTCAATATCAGCCACCACCGCGGCGGTTGCTATATCAATACCGCGTTTGATATCCATTGGATTCATTCCGGCGGCAATTACACGGCGGCCTTCGCGGATAATTTTTTGTGCCAGCACGGTTGCTGTTGTTGTGCCATCCCCAGCGTCATCGCCGGCTTTCTTTGCGACTTCTTGGACCATACGTGCCCCGATATTTTCCTGGGGGTCTGGTAAAGACACCGCCTTGGCCACGGTGACGCCGTCTTTTGTGGCAACAGGCGCGCCGTATGATTTATCGATTACGACCGTGCGACCCTTTGGCCCCATAGTGATTTTTACCGCATTAGCCAGTTTATCAACCCCGGCCGCCATTTTATCAGTATCAAAAACGATTTCTTTTGCCATAATTTATATCCTTATTCTAAGATGCCTAAAATATCTGTTTCTTTGATTAAAACATAATCTTTGCCGTTAATTTTGACTTCGTTCGCAGATGATGCCCACTTTGCAAACAGCACGACATCGCCCACTGCAACAGTCATAGGAATGCGGTCGTCGCCATCAAAAGCGCCATCGCCCACCGCGATTACACGCCCGCGTGATGGTTTTTCTTTGGCATTATCTGGGATTATAATTCCGCCGGCGGTTTTGTTTTCTTCTTCGACCCGTTCCAGCAGGACATAGTTATGTAATGGTTTAAACATATGCATTTCTCCTTTGTTAAACCTATGCAATCTTGCTTCTGGGTGTGAATATAGTGCACCAGATTTTGATTTCAAGGCTTGATTTTATAACATCTGTATAATATGCTGGACACATCAATTTCAACAGGAATAAAAGGGGACCAAATGTACGACAAAAATAACGTGTTTGCGAAAATTCTGCGCGGCGAAATTCCGGCAAAAACGGTGTATAGTGATGACTACGCACTGGCGTTTTATGATAACGCACCGCGTGCAAAAACGCATGTTTTGGTGGTGCCGCGTGGCGAATATACTGATATATATGATTTCGCAACAAATGCCCCATCAGATTTCCAGGCAGGCTTTTGGCGTGCGGTATCGGCAACGGTGGATGCGTTGGGGTTGCGGGATAATTTTCGCACAGTCGCAAATACGGGCCCGGGCGCTGGTCAAAGTGTTTTCCATTTTCATGTGCATATAATGAGTGATGATAGATTCAAAACAGACTTTTAATATTCGTGTTGTGCCGCGTGCCAGATTAAATAAAATTGTTGATGACGGATGCGGCAATCTGCGCGTGTATACAACTGCCGCGCCCACGGATGGTGCGGCAAACACGGCGGTGGTAAAGCTGTTGTCAGAATATTGGGATGTGCCGAAAACGCGTATTAAAATTTTACGTGGCGCCACATCCCGGACCAAGGTTATTCAGATTTGTAATTAATAATTTTTGTAATTAATTCGGATGGCGTACGCGCAACATGAATGTTATAGTCGTGTATACTTTCGATAAAACCACATTTTTGCATATGTATAAACAGACGCGCAAATGGCGCCCAGAACGATGCAGTATTTAAAAAGAACAGTGGTTTTTTGGATTCGCCAATCTGTTGCATTGTCATGATATCTGTTAATTCATTCAGTGTGCCAATTCCGCCTGGCAATATTATGAATGCGTCAGATAATTCGAACATTTTTTGCTTCCGTTCATTAACGCCATCAACAACCTCTACATCGACACCGGTATGCACAGGTTCTTGTTTTTCAATTACGTTATTCGTTGACACGCCAATAACGTGCCCGCCGGCATCCAGCGCTGCGGTTGCAACCGTTCCCATCAGACCGACATCGCCACCACCAAACACCATACGAATATTATTTTCGCCCAGAAATTCGCCAATTTGTGCCGCATGGCGTGCAAAGTCTGGATTTGTGCCGAATTGATGTCCGCAATAAACCGCAATAGATTTCAATCTTCCTGTCATAATGTGATTTTCCTTTATTTTTGGAAATTATAACATAAAATAACACCGTTATGAATCAAAACTTTGTTGATTTTATGCGGAAATACCGGGGCGCAAAATTGGCTGTGGCGGTCAGTGGTGGGGTGGATTCTGTATGTTTGTTATGCTGGTTGGTGCGTATTGGCGCGAATGTGGTATGCCTGCATGTAAATCATGGATTGCGCGCAAATGCCGAAACAGAAACACAATATGTGCGCGATTTATGTGCAAATCTGGGCGTCCCATGTAAAATCTTTTATTGGACAGACGATAAACCAGCCACAGGATTAGAGGCCGCCGCCCGCACCGCCCGATATAAATTCATGACAGATTTTTGTCGTGAAAACAATATCGATGCATTATTAACCGCACACCAGGCCGATGATCAAATCGAAACATTTTTAATGAATCTGGGGCGGGGCAGTGGGTTGTATGGTCTGGCGGCGATGCGTGCAGTATCGATGCGCGATGGTGTTAAAATTGTGCGTCCATTATTAAACGTGCCGCGTACAGATTTAAAACAATACTGTGATGATAATAATATCAGATATTTTTCAGATGAAATGAACGACGATGCGCAATATACGCGTGTTCGCATTCGCCAGAATCGGCATTTGTTGGCAGATAAACTGGGGATTACCGATGCGCGAATTTTACTGGCAATTAATAATCTGGGGCGCACGCGTGATGCAGTGGACGCCACGGTCGCAGAAATGGTTTCGTCGGTTATAAAT
>JADINC010000014.1 GCA_017694255.1 Candidatus Enterousia avistercoris
TCAGTTTTCGCGGGTGGATGCAGACCGCGGGACCCAGGTAATTTATGCCCTGTGCGCCAGCACAGACAACCTTTTGTCATTGCGAGGGAGCATCGCGACCGTGGCAATCCAGTCATTAATGCCGTCGCGAATGCGACACAACATCTACACTCTAAACTCTGAACTTTTACTTCCAATTATCCGGTATCTGGTCATAATCTGACAGACCTGTGGACCCTTCATACGTATTAGTATCACCACTGATATCCGGCCAAATTTCATACAGATACTGTCCATTTATCCGTGCCGATGGCCCAGTCAACGCCGAACAGTTGGCGAATGCAGTATCAAACATCCCATCAGCGGGTGCACCAGAAATATTACCAAATAAATTTTCTGGAATGTCCGTTATCCTTGTATAATAAAACGTATGTCTAAACATGTTCGCGGCGGGCGCGCCCGATATCCCCGCAAACAAACCATCCGGTATACTTTTTAATCCCAGGTTCCAATTAAACGTTCCATCAAACATATTTTCCGCCGGCGCACCTGATATCCCCGCAAACAAACCCGCCGGAATTGATGACAGCCCAGAATCACAAAAAGTATAAGAAAACATTCCATCAGCGGGCGCCCCAGAAATATTACCAAATAAATTTTCTGGAATCGCACCACCCAAACCACTGCATTGATAAAAAGTCCCCGAAAACATAGATTTAGCCGGCGCGCCCGATATCCCCGCAAATAATTTTTCTGGGAAACCGCCACTTAACCCCCTGCACCCCATAAAAGTAGAAGAAAACATCTGTTCAGCTGGGGCACCACGAACACCAGCAAACAAGTTTTCCGGTATTTTTCCAAGGACCCCGGTAAATGCAAAAGTTTCCCCGAAACAAGAACCAGCCGGCGCGCCCGATATCCCCGCGAATAAGTTTTCTGGAATTGCCCCCTTGATACCAGAACAACCACGAAAAGTACCAAAAAACATCGCAGCAGCGGGTGCCCCTGCTATTCCTGCGAATAAATTTTCTGGGATTGAACCTGTTAAACCACTACAACCAAAGAATGTTTGATTGAACATAAATTCTATCGGTTCACTTTTTATACGCGAAAACAGTGTTTCTGGGATTTCGCCCGTTAATCCACTGCAATTGCGAAACGTATTTTCAAATGCATGCATCGCCAATGGTCCGGTTATCCCCGCAAACAAATCCGGCGGTATTTCACCCGTTAATTTAGAGCAATTTGTAAATACATTACTGAACATATATTCTTCTGTTGCCCCATACAGCCCATCAAATAACTGTGGCGGTATTTCACCAGTCATATTAGTTGCACCATTAAATAAAGAAGAGAAACGTGGTTGGGTGCCATCGGGCAGTGTAGGAAATATCTTACCCAGGTTCCCATAAATTTTCGCAATAGATGTCTTTTGCGGAAAAGACAATGCAACAACACCATACGCATAATCTGTGGACGTTCCTGTTATACGAATGGTATTTGCACGCTGGGGATTTCCAAAGGTATGCGAATACGTGATATTACCAACCGCTTTGTCTACAATAGATTCACGTTCGCCATCACCCCAGTCAATCGCAAAATTCCCCGCCGCATTTATCATTATATCAAACTTTGCCGTCCCCGGAACCGTGGTTATATAAAACCCGGGACCGCGAATCAGGCCATCAATCGCATTGTTCGTCGCAATCGTATCCGCCGCCAGTTTAGTCGCGTATTCACCCGTGCCATAGCTGGTCGTTTTTTCACCATTCAGGTATTCGTTCGCAATGTCCACCACGGTTAACAGATATTCCATATTTGCCGCAACCTTTGGATTTTTTAATTCCGGGTTATATGGTAATTCAATCCCCCAGCGCCAACGCAAAACATTATGAATGTACTCTACGTTTACCATTTCTGCCGAATGCGCAACTGGCAACAGCATGAACAAAGCAAAGAAAAACGACAATATTTTACGCAACATCCATCCCCCCATTTGCCGAAAAAACGGTGGTTTATTTTCGGCATGAATTTTATTAAATTTTATGCGGATTTCCGCCCTATTGCAAGGGAAAAATTTGTGTGCAAAGTTCAGAGTGCAATGTTTAGAGTATAGAGTGAAGAGTATAGAGTGTAGACGATGTGTCGCATTCGCGACGAGATAAATTACCTGGGTCCCGGTGTCAAGCACCGGGATGACACACTTTTCTTTTTTCTAAAAACAATTACAAAATAAAAAACTTAAAAACTTGTCATCCCGCGGCCCGGGCTCCAGGATGACATGTTCTTAAGTTCTTTTTATTTTAAGATTTTTCTCTATCGTCATCCCGGCGCAGGCCGGGATCCATTGCGCCGCAGGTATTTATGCCGTCGCGCAGCGACACAACATTTGCACTTTGAACTCTGAACTTTGAACTTTGAAAAAACGGGGCAATGCCCCGTTTTTTATTTCGCAAAGAAACGATTATACACCTTTTCATTTACCTTAACAGGATATTCACGTTCCAAGAACGCGTTATAATCCGCAATAATCCCCTGGGATTGAATATTTTCTAATTCGGTTCGAACATCCGCCATCTTTTTCGTATCAACCGTTGGCATAATTTCTGTACCCACATGCAACACATAAAACGCGTCCGCCCCATCAACAATCGAATTAGAGCCAACTTCATTATTAAACGCCGCACTCAAAACTTCGACAGGCGCCCCCAGCGCACGCGAAACCTGGACAGATTTTTTATTCTGCATTTCATTGCCATCATTCAAATCAACCAGTATTTCATTTGCACGAACATAGGCTTGCTTGCGCTGTTCTGCACGACGCCATCCGGCAACTAAATTATCCTTGATCGATTCGAATTCTGCGTTATGTGCCGGGATAACTTGGTCAACGCGCACAATAACGAACCCATGCTTTGTTTCGATTAATTCGCTTTCCAGCCCCTCTTCCATATCGAAAATATTTTTCATCATAGAATCCGTCAACAGCACATCAACCGGCCGCGAATCCGCATCAAACGTCCCCAGTGCAACATATTTTGCCCCATGATTTTTTGCCGCCACCGCCATTGTTTCGCCTGCGATTATATCATCTTCGACCAATACCGCATTTTGATACGCCGCATCATATTCATCGGGCTTGTCCATATCGGCCGGTATCAATACATATGAAACAGTCCGTTGTTCTGGAACCATGTGTGGATTTTGTTCATAAAACGCGCGCAATTGTTCTGTGGTTGGCGCCGCAACATCAAACGCATCGTATTGCACCGTGGCATAATCGATCTGGCGCGTGGCATATCGCGCATCATAATCCGCACGCACTGCAAACCCAGGAACCGGCACCGGGACCGAAACTGGCGCCAACACATATCCGCGCAAAATCTGATTCCGCAGAACATTTGCAAATGCGGCCTCGCTATAACCACTGTTGGCCAAAACAGTATCAAATAAATAAGTAGAAAACTGACCGTCCATTTGAAATTCTGGGAAAGCGCGAATTTCACGCGCAATTTGTGCATCAGACACAACAAACCCCATATCTTCGGCATGACTTTCCGTCATTGCATTTGTCGCCAGTCTGGATAACACCTGGGTATTCAGGGCATCCATCAACCCAGAATCAGAATATGTCGCCCGCTGAACATCACGCGTCATATTTGCCATTTCGCGTGATTTTTCCATATTAAAATCATTAATTGTAATTTCATGATTACCGACACGCACCAACGTAATATCACTGGCTGCACCACCGAAAATCCATTCGGCAACACCCCATCCAACAAAAGAAAACGCCAAGATTCCTATTAAAATCTTTGCAACCGGCTTATCCGCCGCATTTCGTAAATATTCTAGCATTTAATCCCCTTTTGCGATACCATAGCAAAACGATATCAAAAAAATCAACGAAAAAAAGGGGAAAATAAATGAAAATTATCGCAGGAAACTGGAAAATGAACGGCACGCGTACCGGATTGACCGAAATGGTTCATGCATTGGCCGACGTTGAATCTGAAAACACGGTTATATTGTGCGTACCGTATACAATGTTGGGGTTGGAATCTGGTCGCGTTGCCCTGGGGGCCCAGGATACCAGCGCACATGACCATGGCGCATATACTGGTGAAGTTTCTGCATCTATGATTGCCGATACCGGCGCGAAATACGTAATTGTTGGCCACAGCGAACGCCGCCAGTATCACGGTGAAACAAATGACATCGTCCGGCAAAAGGCTGCAGTGGCATTGGCAAACGGTCTGACCCCTATTATTTGCGTTGGCGAAACAATGGACGAAAAACAGGCTGGCAAAACAATGGAAATTATTGAATCTGGGGTTCGCGAATCAATTCCAACAGATGCCCGAAATGTAATTGTTGCATACGAACCGCGTTGGGCAATTGGTGCGGGACTGACCCCGACAGATGCTGAAATTGCAGACGCCCACAAATTAATTGCCGACACACTGGAATCAATGGGCATGGGCGGCACACCGATATTATACGGCGCCAGTGTCAAGGGCACAAACGCTGCACAAATTATGTCTATTCCAAATGTAGACGGCGTATTGGTTGGTGGTGCATCCTTGAAACCAGACGATTTCATACCTATAATAACCAGTGTTAAATAAATATATAGTTTAAACGGGGGTGAATATCCGCCACCCCCAACATAAAATGACAGGTAATTAGTATGGACGAAAAAAAAGAAGTAAAAATAGACACTGTATCAATCAACGATGGCGCCGCAAATGACGCACCCGCAAACCAACCAGATCAAACGCCCGCCACCACTGATACAGATGAACAGATTGAAAAACTAACCGCGCAATTATCCGAAATAACAGATAAATATCTGCGTACTGCGGCCGAACTGGAAAACACACGCCGTCGCGCAGCGCTTGATATTGAATCTGCGACGCGCAATCGCGCAATGGCAATTGCAAAGAAATTTTTACCCGTTATGGATGCAATTGAATCTGCAAAAAAGCATAATCCTGACGATGCGGGGATAAAATCAATGGCGATGGCAATGGACAACGCATTTGCACAAATTGGTATCACAAAAATTGACAGCATCGGGCAAATTCTAAACCCGCAATTTCATAACGCAATCCAGGTTGTACCCGCCCCATCAGACGCGAACCCCAAACCTGCCCCAAACACTATTATCGAAGAAATGCAACCCGGATATATGTTTGGTGATACCGTCCTGCGAACAGCGATGGTTGTTGTATCTAAATAAAAAGTCGCCATTTGGCGACTTTTTATTTATCTGAACTTTTCACGCATTTGATTGCGAATTGCTTGAATCACAGAATCATAATCTTGGATATCAACATGCGGTTTTGGTTTTATTGACCTAACAAATAACCGACGTGATGGACTTTTCCGTATATCACTGTGCAGGATACGCAATACCATCACTGGCGCATATGAATAGCGCGATTTATGCACATGTGGTTTCAAACCATTACGCACCATCAAGAATTTTGCTATATCAATATCTTTTTCATTTGACGGCACATAATAAAAGTACACAACCCCATTACGCGCACGCATATATTCTGCCTTGTCTGCTAATTTTGATAAAATTTTTATATCTTCTGCCGCCCCCAGGTTTACATTTTTATTACGTGGGGTAAAGAAATCTTTGATTATTTCAATACTTTTATACAAATTCATTTTTTATCCTTTGTGTTTCTGGACAATATTACAACAAAAAATCTGTTTATCAAGCAGATAAAGCGCCCCACTACAGGGGCGCATTGCCGGACAAAAAAACTATTTAAATACCAACCCGATGCGTTAATTTCATCATAAATATAGATTCATTACCAAATTCAGACGTATTGTTCGGATTTACCCGATATATAAACCCGACCGCACCATCAGTAAATTCACCAAAATTATGGCGATATGTGCCGGTAAAGCGAACCTCGCGCGCCTCGGGACGCAAATTAATATTTGCGATATGCGCATCTGTGATATTCAAATCATATTTGCCATCATCCATTTCGACAACTTCATAATTTGCATATGGATACATCACTGCCCCAGAACTAATTGCCAATGGTGCCGAAACACTGAAACTGAAATTACCGGCATCCACCCCAAACGCAAAGGCATTTGAATCGATATCGGTCATCCCCATTATAAATTGCCCCGATGCATCCGCCGTTGTACGCGCAAATGTCGACCGCAATTTAAACGCCAACGCATCTGTCGGCACAAAACGCAATTCCGTATCAACATACGTTGTATCGCCATTACCCATATCCAACAATCCGCCCGACATTGCCCCCAATAAAGTATCTGTTTCATGCAACATACCGGCCGCTATTGTAAAGCCGAAATTATCACCATTCCACACAACATCAGATTGTGCACCCTGGGCCAGTCCCAATTGCGCCGGCAAATACTGCGCCGATACAGTCGGATCATTGTCCAACATTGTTTCATCAGTAACGGTTCCTGAAAACGCGCGCGCACCAAACGACCAACGTCCCATATTATACACCACATCCGACACAACCGCGTTTGACGCCAAATTCAGTACTGGATTTGCCATTCCATCAAATCGCGATGCCCCATCTGTAAAGTGCCGTTGGTACCCGGCCGCAAAGTTCCAATCACCGCGCGTATAATCCACACGCATATCATCCAGTCCATTTAAATTATCTGCATACGGCTTTTCAGAAATGGACATAGAAAAACCAAAATCACCAAATTGTACGCGTTGTGGTTTTTCATTACGCGTTTTAAATTCGCCCAAAACATCGCCCATATACAGCCCACGTTTCCCCGTGGCCCCCAATGCGAACTGGTTTTCCCAAACACGTGGCAGACTCATTTCGCCATCAAAACTTTCCAAAACATCATAGAACGGTGCACTGATTGTTGATGTCCCCGAACCAAACGCCGCAGATGGACGGAACACCGTATTACTGGCCGAACGCCAATACGCATTGCCACTGCCTGATACAATATTAGAGCCATCAAAGAAATAAATTGTTTTACCCGGCGTTGTTGCACGTTCCAGATTTATAACCCCGTATCCAAAGACTTCCTTGAACACATCCAGATAATTTTCACCACCCTGTTCCACACGATATTCATATTCTGCGGGCAATTCATACATATCCTGTAAATACGAAATCAGTCCTTCTTCGGAAAAAGCATTCCCCGCCGGATCAGTCGCCAAATACGCACCATCCGCTGTCAATGCCATCAAAGTAAATAATTGCTGGCTGGTCATATTACTGAACGCAGACCGCAACGCACCGGCCGCACCGGCCGCCGATGCGACGGCCAATTCATCGGTAACCCCCGTCGCCGCAAAGCACCACGGATCAACACCATCCGCACCCGTCCCGGCAATGCCACACACACGGCCCTTGAAATAGGTATCATCATCTGTTGTACCGGTACCATTGGTATTCGTCCATTCTGAAACAATAAACTTATTATCTTGATCATATTCCCCAACTGTTTCCGTACCACTGGTCCCGGTGCCATCTTGGATAACTGGCACAATTGACATAAATATACGTTCCAACCCATCAAACACCAGCGGCGCCGCATTTTCAAATGAAGCAATCAGATTTCCTGAATATTTATTAGACGTCTCTGATGCCCCGGTTGAAAATATAACCAACGGCACTGTTTTATTATCGGCCCCCAAACTGGCAAACGCGTTAAAGAACGCTGCAGCATCTGTGGCCGGCAAAGAATCATCGGCGGTACCATCGCCCGTCGCCGTACCATCCGTCTTATTATTATTATAATATTGATTAACCAGCGATAAAAATCCCGTCTTCATACCAACATCTGTACCACTGACCGCCAAAACATCATTTATTGTTGCCGCCCCACGGTCATGCAGCGGTTCAATAACCGATGCATTTGCCAACACCAATGGCATGGACCGCCCACGTGCAGTCGTGGTATTTAATGCCTCGTTCCCGACACGGTACTGCATCGCATCACGCAACGCCGCATAATTTTTATAATCCAGTGTCCCCGCCTTTTTAACCTGGGTTAAATTTGTGCCATCGATTTTATATGCCTGGTCTATAGAGCCACCTGGTGTACTGCTGATATACAATAACCCATCTGCACCGATATAGCCTGAATATATTGCTTCTTCATCGCTGGTATCGACCGCCGTTATCGCATTACCAGTTCTGGTAATTTTCAACGTTTTTCCAAACAATGTTAATGTATCATCTGTCGCCAACGCTTCACCCGCAATGGTTGCAGTACCGGTTGCCGCCGAATCAGATGCCCCCAGCGCAACCATACCACTGCCACCGCCTGTGCGATAGACCAGCATCTGGCCATTTGGCATAAATCCGATAAAATCAGCCGTGGAATATCCAGACATATTACCCCCGATAACCTTAGCCAACAAATCATCATCACTAGATGCAAATACGTTATTTATCGCGGTCCCCGACCCCGACAAATCGAAATCATCCACCAACGTGCCATCTTCGTATGTATAAGAATTAGTAATCGTATCTGCGGTTCCCGTTCCCAATTGGATAGAAT
>JADINC010000015.1 GCA_017694255.1 Candidatus Enterousia avistercoris
GATGTATTAATCATAACCGTTCCACCCGCCCGCAACCCGGCGAACACATCAAAACGCTGGGCAATCATAAAGTTCGATACACTGATAAAATCAGCCACTTCGATTAAATATTGGCTTTTAATCGGCGCATCTGAAAAACGCACATGCGACGCGGTCAATCCGCCAGATTTCTTGGAATCATATACCGCATAAGACTGTGGGTACAAATCAGAATTTTCCCCAACAATCTTTACGATATTTTTAACCGCACCGACCGTACCATCAGATCCAATTCCATACAAAATCGCCGTTTTAAAGTTATCATCCTGGACCCGAAAAGCCGCATCCGTTTTCAGCGACAATCCTGTTAAATCATCGTCAATTCCAACGGTAAAGTTATGGTGCAATGTATCCCGCATCAGATTTTCATACACAGCCTTGACATCGCGTGGTTTAAATTCTTTGGATCCCAAACCATAACGTCCCCCGAACACAGCCGCCGTATCACCGACAACCGTTTTTACATCCTGGTACAACGGTTCACCCAAACTGCCCGGTTCTTTACATCTGTCTAGTACCGCGATATTTTTCACCGTCTTTGGCAACGCCGCCAAAAATGCATCCCGCGGGAACGGCCGGAACAAATGCACTTTGACCAATCCCAACCCCGCCGGCATATGCGCCAACGTTTCTTCGATTGTTTCACACGCACTGCCCATTGCGACGATAACATTTTCAGCCTTTGGGTCACCAACATAATCAACCAACTTATACTGGCGCCCTGTCAACGTTGCGAATTTATCCATGCACTGCTGAACAATTTCTGGTGTTTTTGTATACAGTGGATTTGCGGCCTCGCGTCCTTGGAAAAACACATCTGGATTTTGTGCCGTACCACGAATTGTCGGCTTATCCGGCGTCATACCACGCGCACGATTTTCCAACACCAATTCATCAGGTATCATTTCGCGCAACACATCATCGCCGATTCTGTCCAGACGCGATTCTTCATGACTGGTACGGAATCCATCAAAGAAATGTAAAAAAGGCACACGTGCACGCAGTGTTGCCGCATGCGCAATCGCCGCCATATCATGCGCCTGTTGCACATTATGACTGGACAACAATGCAAACCCGGTTGACCGCACAGACATAACATCACTGTGATCGCCAAATATAGACAACGCATGTGTGGCCAATGCGCGCGCCGCCACGTGCATAACAAACGGCGTCTGTTCACCGGCAATTTTATACATATTCGGAATCATCAATAATAATCCCTGGGATGCCGTGAATGTTGTCGCCAGCGACCCCATCTGTAACGCACCATGCATTGCCCCGGCGGCCCCACCTTCGGATTGCATTTCAATTATTTGTGGGATTGCCCCCCATATATTCTTTTTATGTTGGAACGACCATTCGTCTGCCAATTCACCCATCGTACTGCTGGGGGTGATTGGATAAATCGCCGCAAAATCAACACAACGGTACGCGACATCTGCCGCCGCCCAATTACCATCAACTATTAAATTAGACATATTTTAATCCCCTAAGAAATATTTTTTTCACACAAGCCATATATTACCCCCAAAATTCCCCCAAGGCAAGATTTATAAAACACATTGACAAAGATTATATTTTGTATTACTTTACCAGCAATCAATAAAGGAACAGCATATGTCTGATGCATCAAAAATCATAAATCGTTCTGAATCAAATAATTATATTTCTGGTCGCAAGATATTTTTACTGGACGAATTAACCACCACATCATGCGCAGAATTAATTGGCAACATCAGCAATATGGTGGATGAATTGCGTTGGACAACAATCGATACAGAACATATATCCCAAATAACCAATCCGTATATTTTACCGCAAAAACACGACCAAGTCATAGACATATACATAAATTCTGGTGGTGGCTGGCTAAACACCACAAAAAGCATCATGACATTATTAAATATTGCCCGGGCCAAAGGCACAATTATCCGCACAACTGTTATGGGCACCGCGGCATCATGCGCCAGTCTGATTGCAATCCAGGGCACCCCAGGCTTCAGAATAATGTATGACCAGGCATATAACCTAATACACTATGGACGCAGCACATATTCCGTTGATAAAATTGACGAAATCGGCCGTGTAGCAAAATACGAACGTGAAATGCGCGACAGTTTTAACGCGCCATATTTACAGTATACAAATCTGACCAAACATGATTTATCGAAATACCAGCGCACCGAATTCGGCAACATCCCCGCGTGCGAATGCCTGGAAAAAAATATTTGTGATTGGATATTAACCGCCGACGGCAGATTTATATCACGCGATCAACATCAACGATAAACAAATAAATACGGGGCGTCGCCCCGTATTTATTTATCATCTGATTTCTTTTTATCATCCGATTTTGCATCTGCATCCGGTTCATCATCCAGCCCCGCAACCTTGTCATCTGGGCCCGCTGGGACAATATCTGCATGCGCCTGTATTTTCACCATTGCACGAACCATATCCATTGCACGCTGCAACTGATAATCCAACGCGTCTTTTTCTTCATCTGTTAATTCTTCTTCATCATCATCGGATTTATCTTTCTTTTTCTTTTCAGCCTCTTCATTTTTCAACGCGTTTTTAAACGACGCTTCGGAATACAGGCTTTCCCGACGTTCCAGAACCTCTACTTTACTCTGCAGAACTTCTATATCCGGGGTAATTCCTTCGTTTTGAATCGAACGACCCGACGGCGTATAATATCGTGCAATTGTAATATGTATCGCCGTTCCATCCCCCAGTGGTTTTTGCTGTTGCACACTGCCTTTGCCGAACGATTGCGATCCCATAACCAACGCACGCCCATTATCCTGTAATGCGCCCGCAACAATTTCCGACGCAGACGCCGACCCATGGTTTATCAACACAACAACAGGTTTACCATTTGCCATATCGCCCGGCTTTGCAAAATTGCGTTCTATGTCCGTTTTTTCGCGCCCGCGCGTAGAAACTATTTCACCCGCATCCAAAAACGCATCCGCCACATCAATTGCCGCGGTCAAATATCCACCTGGGTTATTACGCACATCAACGACATATCCGATAACATCTTGCTTTTCCAGTTTTTCCATCGCCTTTTTTAATTCTTTGGCGGTGGTTGCACCAAAATCAGATATACGAACATATCCGATTTTATCAGCATCTTCGTCATCTTCCATTCCGGCCATTTTCTTTTCTTCGTATTTAACAGATTCAACCTTTATTATTGCGCGCTTTAATGTAATTGTACGCGGTTCTTGGCCCTCTGATATAACAGTTAATTTTACCTTGGTTCCTGGCCGTCCTTTCATTTTTTTTGTTGCCTGATTCAAGGTTAAGTCAAATACAGGTTCATCATCAATATGCGTGATATAGTCCCCAGCCTTGATTCCGGCCTTGTCCGCGGGCGTATCGTCAATTGGCGAAATTACGCGCACCGCACCACGATCACTGGTAATTTGTATTCCCAAACCACCAAATTCACCCAACGATTTATCATTAAACTCCTTGAAATCATCAGCCGATAAATACGACGAATGCGGATCCAATGCCTGCAACATGCCATTCATTGCAGCCTCCAGCATTTTCTTTTCATCGGCCTCTTCGACAAAATTATCGCGTGCTGTTTCGAACACCAACGCCAATTTTTTTAATTGCTCATAAATTTCTTCGTCAG
>JADINC010000016.1 GCA_017694255.1 Candidatus Enterousia avistercoris
AAATCAACATACCCCGAATACCCCGAAAAAGCACCAGACGACATATATTTCCCCAAAGCGACCACCATTGGACCCGGCAAATCAGCAGAGGGCATAACAGGTATAATTCCAAATGGCGAGACCGGTGGTGGTCTGTGCTTTCCCAAAGATCGTGCTGTAACATTTGTTGCCGCGTTTAAGTTAACAGACTTTGAAAAGCGCGAAGATATAAAAAAAGAAGACATAGAAAAATATCAGAACTATTACGGTAATTATGGTGATCAAATGTACCTGGTATGCATTAATGAAGAGAGTACTGGCCTGGGGGCGACCGGCGAAAACCAAGGCGATCCCAACAACACAAACGCCGCCTATTACCCACATGGTAATACAATAACCTGCCCGGGGACGGGTGATGATATAGAAGGGCACTTCTTGTTCATCAATGCAACTCAGGGCCGATACATAACACCATTATATGAGGGCACATCCCCCGACCCATACCCCACGGCATATTATAACGGTGCCGACATCAACAGCCAATGCACCCAAGCCCTGGATGGGACCTGGTCTGGGGACAACTGTATAACAACACCACCAGAAAACTACCAGGTGAAATATACAGAAACGATACAATAGGAGTAAACTGAAACAAAAAACATATTGACAAAACGGTTTTACGTATATATTATTATAAACAGATTACAGAATCTGGGGATACAGATGGTTGTAAAAAAATATCTTTTCTGTTTTTATTTTGGCGGTGCGCCGTCATGGCCACCATGCCCGCCAAATTGCGTGGCATGGGGGGGATCAGGGGGGATAAAAAATCACACTTTCCTGGGTTCTACAAAAAATGATTTCATGTTAAACATGGCTAAACAGGTCCGGATTTTTTCGGGCCTGTTCGCTTTTTTTGGGAAAAAAATCAAAACAGCAAAACACTAAAAAAAAACCAAAGGAGTCAAAGCAATGCGCTTTACAAAAAACTTGCCATACAAAATAAAACGCTTGGTCCCAGTATTGGGTCTGGCGGGCGCAGCGACCATGATGCCAGGCTGTGATAAATCAGATGAACCAATCCAGGCAACCCAGGATGCGGAATTACCGGTTATATCAGAACCAAATCAAGAATTCTTGTACACATTTGACGAAAATGGCAATCGTATCGCCAGCGCAATGTTGCAATACTATATTGATAACCCCCAAATACGAACCATATACCTGGTCCCAAAGGTGGGTGATTTTGCCGGATTTGATGCAATGGATATAGTCAGCTTTCGTCATAACGAACTGGAACAAGTATTCACATTTTCACCAAAAATTCGCGGACGTGGCGACTTCGTTTTTCCATGGCGCGAACCATCCAAGGTTCCAGAAGACAGTCTGTGGTTTGTTGAACACGGCTGGACTGTTAATAAAGCGCTAGCAGAACGACATGGATTTATTTTTAACAACCAAGGGAAACAAAAATGAAAAAAACATTACCATATAAAATAAAACGTATTATTCCTGCATTGGGACTGGCGGGTGCGGCAGCGATGATGCCGGCCTGTGATAAATCAGATGAACCCACACCGCCCGCCCCAACACGCGAAATAGAACTGTACTTTGCGAATAATTATTATGATAATATCGCCAACATGATTACAATTGGCGTGTTTGAACCCAGCCAAATGCTGATAGACTATGCCAACAATCCAGAAATAAAAACCATATATCTGGTCCCCCAGGGCCAAGAATGGCATTTAATGTTTTCTAACAGCATAACTGCACTGCGTCATAAACTGTTGGGTCCACTGTTAGAATATTCACCAAAAATCCGTGGCCGGGGCAGTTTTAACTTTCTCAGTGGCGAACCGTCCGAAGTTCCCGAAGACAGCCTGTGGTTTGTTCAAAACGGTTGGACAATTGACAGCTTTGTTTCAAAGGACGTTTTGCGTTCCAAACAAAGATAAAACAAATGGGGGAAACCATGCACTTTACAAAAAACATTTCATATAAACTAAAACGCCTGGTCCCGGCATTGGGACTGGCGGGTGCGGCGGCGATGATGCCGGCCTGTGATAAATCCGATGAACCCATCATGCCCCAAACACCACCGTCCACCACCCCCATCGAAGTGGAATTATACTTTTCCGTCGATAATTTTAATGAAATTGCCGGCGACCTTCTTTATCGTGGCCCTGAACCATTCTACAGCCCCAGTGCGAAATTAAAAGATTATGCCTTGCAACCAGAAATATCAAATATATATCTGGTTCCACGTGGCACATGGTACCAATATGACACGTACGATATCCAGGCGTTATATTTCCATACATTAAATCCGCTGTTAAAATATTCACCAAAAATTCGCGGCCGGGGTAATTTTGTCTTTACCCCCGGAACCGCCAGTTCCAGAGACAGTCTGTGGCTGGTCGAACATGGTTGGACCGTGAATCAACAAATGGCACAAAACATCAAATCAAAACAACGATAACCCAGGATTAAAAAATGCATTTCGTAAAAAATATTCCATATAAAATAAAACGTCTGGTCCCTGTATTGGGACTGGCGGGTGCAGCGACGATGATGCCGGGTTGTGATAAATCCGACGAACCAATTGCGCCACCAATCGAACAACCGAAAACACGTGGCATAGAACTGTACTTTGACTACTATGATTATGAAAACATTGTATCCCAAAACCAGGACGGCACTTATACGCCTTCTGAAATTTTGAAAACATACGCAAATCAAAAAGACACCGTATATTTAATACCAACGGGCACATGGCTTTTTATAACCCCAGATGAAATAAAAGAAATACGACAAAAAATCTTACAGCCCGCAATTGACTATTCACCAAAAATTCGCGGACGTGGTGATTTTGATTTTTCTACGGGTTTTCCATCAATGATTCCCGAAGACAGTCTGTGGTTTGTTGAACATGGATGGACTGTTAACAAACGGTTAAATCAAATATATAAATCGCACCAACGATAAAAAAACGGCAATTTAAAATTGCCGTTTTTTTAAATCGTTGACACCACATAAAAAAACATGCACAATCTATCATAGCTGATGGGGGTGGTATGCATAAATTTTTATTTACATTTTTATCCGTTTTTGTAATCGGTTTTATGCCCGGAATCGCCACTGGATATGAATGTACCGACGATTATGGCACCTGTAACCGGGGATGTTATATGGACGCTTTTGGCGAATGTCAACGCTGTCCAGCCAATACATATCAAACCAAAGATCATCACAAGGAAACCAAATGCATAGACTGTGTCTACCCTGAAGGCACGACCAAAGTCGACACTGAAGGTTCCTTAAACTCACAGTGGGCCTGCAAATGGGTAATTACCTGTAATAACCATGAATATTTCGATATGAACGACCGCGAATGCAAACAATGTGACTCGGGTTCTACAGGCAGAGAAGAAAGTTTTACATACCACGGCGACGGGATAGAAGCAGAAGGAAGGTTTTCCATACATGAACAGGCCCTAGCCGCGTATTCCAAAGAAAACTATTGTGTTAAAAACCTCAAATACCCCCTATTACTAAAGAAAAACACACCACTGGATAAATTGGGACCAAAGTGGCCATCCCTGGATAGGTTCAAAGACTTTGAATATTATCCATCAAACAAAATTACAACATACCCCATAGAATATAAAGACCTGGAAATATGCGTAACAATAGTCAAAGACGATACTACAGGCAATGAACAACCATATTTTTGCCCGTACGAATGTTCCGTTTGCTACGATGACATCGATCCAAACAACGATGGCCATTGGTTTTCCCCAAGCCAATTTCCCAGCAATTATGCCATTCTTAACGGTGGCTTTCCCGACAAAACACTGGCATACTATTTGGTCGGCTACTACCCTGACCCTGATAACCCCAACCCGGTTTGCCAGTCCGATGGCGAATCTCCATGCATAAACGGTGGCGAAACTATGGATAATATCTATGATTTTTACAATTTTACAACCGAAAAAATGAAAAATATATATGATAACACTGCTAAAAAATATATTTTGCACGCAAATTACGACACATACGGACAATATACTAATGGTGCAAACGGGACATTTACAATTAAATATTGTTGCACACCAGAAGCTGAACCTGGATCATCTGAAAGCGGATGCAAATCTTTTACCACAGAAACTATAACATTATCTAGCTGTATAGCAGATGGATCATGTGAAATAACTACTGACACTGACACTGACGGGAAACAAACCCAAACCGTAAAAATTATTGTCAAAGACATAGGCAAACTCTGCGAATCCAACAAGGCCCAAAATATAGGTTGTAACCCTGGCGAATATATTTATGGCGTTTATAAATGCGAAGACGATGAAGGCAATGCTTGTTACAACACAAACGGTGAAACCGAAATAGAACCGGGGGATGATATAAGCATTCATGTAAATATACCCCAGGTTAACAGAACTATTGCCCCATCATGCGAACCATGCAAAATTGGTTATTATTGTCCTGGTGGTTCCAGCGATCCCATCCCATGTCCGGCGGGAACATCATCAGCGGCGGGGTCTTCCGCTGTTAGTAATTGCTATATGAACCCACAATATAACGATACTGGCACAAAATTTACGGATTCCGTTGGGTCTTTCTATCTGCCCAGCGATGGTCCAATACGGCACTATGACCCAAATGGCCAAAATTAAGACAATTTTATTTGTTCAATTGCGGAATTAATGCGTGTCATTTCATCATCACTAAACCGCCCCAGCACCCAATCAGCCGGATTAATTGGAATGCCCAAATCACGCGGATGTCCAATTCCAATGCGTATCCGGCGATAATCTGGCCCAACGGCGGCATCTATGGATTTTATACCATTGTGCCCCGCACTGCCCCCGCCAATTTTTTCACGCACATTGCCAACCTTTAAATCCATATCGTCATGAATCACAATTAAATTTTCCAGCGGAATTTTATAAAACCGCATTATTGCCCCAACTGCCACGCCACTGTTATTCATAAACGTCTGGGGTAATGCAAACATAACACGCCGCCCGTTTATGTTTTCAGAATATGTCAATGCGTTATGTTCCCGCCGCCATCCAGAATTTTCCGGGACAAAATGCCGCACCGCCATAAATCCAACATTATGACGCGTACGCGCATATTGGTCCCCCGGGTTCCCCAGTCCAACAACTAAAATCGGTTTATTTTCTTGCATATACATCTCTTTTTTCTATTATAATATCATACAAAGGAGAAAAATATGAATCTAAAAGTTTCTGGCACACTGGTTGCAATTTCTGCCCTGTTTTTTTGCGCACCGTCAAATGCCGCCCTGTTGCTTGACCCATATATCGGTGTAGACTTTGGCATTGGTGCCGCCACAGAATTTATAGACAGCGAAAGATTCACAGATAACGCACGTTCTTTTGGGGGAACCATTGGTCTGGATGTGCCAATATTCAGAATAGAATTGGAATATAACTATATGACACCCCAAGATGCACGTTTTCATTTGGGACTGATAAATTTATATGCAAAAATGCCCACCACCATAATCCAGCCATACATCGGCGCCGGTGTCGGAACAGTATTTAATGGCCGCATGCACGACACAGACATTGAAAAAATCACCGCATACCAGGCTATGTTGGGGCTGACATTTGATTTGCCGGTAATACCATTTAAAATCGATGTCGAAGGTCGGGTAATGTACATGCCAGAAATTTATGACAACACAACCCCAGAACCCGATATCCTGCAATACGAAGGCCGCCTGAAATTACGTTATATATTCTAAAATTTATAAAACACTGGGTTAAATATGCTGACACTGATTGATGGAAATTCGTTATTATTCCGCGCATATTATGGCGTGCACAGTCGCCTGACGCGTTCTGACGGCACGCCAACAGGCGCAGTATACGGATTTTTTAATATGATACTGCCAATTCTGGGCGCGGCCCACAGTGGCGATTCGTTTATATGCGTATTTGATGCATCCCGTCAGTCTTTTCGCCAGGATATTTATCCCGCGTACAAGGCTAATCGTCGCGAAACCCCGGCTGATTTAATATCACAATCATACCTGGTCCGCCAAGGTGTGGCCGCAATGGGTATTCCTGTATTGTGTATTCCCGGGGTCGAAGCAGACGATGTAATTGCCACCATCGCACGCGAAAACTGCACAGCCCCAAATGCCACCCGAATAATAACCAGTGATAAAGATTTAATGCAACTGGTATCCGACTGTGTATTCTTGTACGACGGCATGAAACAGCGCGAAATTCGTCGCGATGGTGTTCTGGAAAAATTCGGCGTTGGTCCCGAACGCGTAATTGATGTGCAAAGTTTAATGGGCGATTCGTCTGATAATGTTCCTGGTGTTCCTGGGATTGGTCCCAAAAAGGCCGCAGAACTGATAAATCAGTTTGGTTCACTGGACGAATTGTATAATCACCTGGACGATATAAAAAACGAACGCACCAGAAATCTATTGCGCGATAACCGCACCAGCGCATATATATCAAAACAACTGGTTACATTAAAAACAGATGTTGATTTATCTGGGCTGGAAATTACGCCTTTTGTTTTTAACACGCCCGCCGCATTGGCGTTTGTGCGCCAGCAACTGGAAAGTAATTCATTGGCAACAAAAATAGAAAAATTGTTCCCAATGGAAAAATTTAATTCTGGGCCTAAACCTGTGCCATTTGAATATGCCACATCACAATGCGAAATGCCGACCAGCAATGATACCGCACCCGCCAGTGCCCCCGTTATGAAATTAACGTCCGAAACTATTACATCTGGGCCAGAATTGGAAAAATTTTTATCACGCGTACAAAACGTAATTGCATTTGATACAGAAACAACCGGATTGAACTATCTGGATTCAAAAATTGTCGGCATATCATTGGCAACTGATACAACACACGGTGTATATATTCCGATTCGCCATCGCGCCCATGGCGACGACTTGTTTGCAGAAAACAAAATTGCCCCAAATCAACTGGATATAGATACAGTCCGCGAAAAACTGTGGCCTGTATTTACAAATAAAAATATTACCAAGGTTGGACACAACCTGAAATTTGATTTGCATATGTTGGCAAACGCAGGATGGCCAATTCACGAAATTACACCAATTGATGATACAATGTTGTTATCATATGCACTGCACGGAACGCTGCACGGTCATGGTCTGGACGAATTGGCGGTAAAATATCTGGGACATGAAAACATACCATTTGCATCCCTGTTTCCGCCCAAAACCCGCGATGCAGACATGCATTTTGATGCGCTGGACATTGCTGTGGCAACCCCATATGCCGCCGAAGATGCAACAATATGCATGGCGCTGTATAAACTGATGCGGCCCGAACTGGACAAAAATGAAAAGCTGCGTAATTTATACGAAACATGCGATTTGCCGTTAATGCCAATCTTATTACAGATGGAACGCGCCGGCGTATCTGTAAACAAGGCCGGATTAAAACAACTCTCGAACGTATTCCACAGCCAACTAACACATCTGGAATCAGAAATTTGGGAACTGGCTGGGCACGAATTTAATATCGCCAGTCCCAAACAACTGGGCACAATTTTATTTGACGAATTAAAATTACCCACCAATCGAAAACGTTCAACCGACGCCGAAACACTAAACGATTTGCTGGACACCCACCCAATAATTGAAAAAATACTAAATTGGCGTTCAATTGCAAAGCTGGCCGGCACATACGCGGACGCATTGCCGCGCCAAATTGCATCTGATGGTCGCATTCACACGACATATCTGCAAACCAGTACAAACACCGGCCGCCTGTCTAGTCGCGATCCGAACCTGCAAAACATACCGATAAAAACCGAACTGGGCGAAGAAATCAGAAAATGTTTCATTGCCCCTGCGGGCCGCGTATTAATATCGGCCGATTATTCCCAAATTCAATTACGTCTGTTGGCGGACGTGGCCAACGTACACACGTTCAAAGAAACATTTAAATCTGGGGCCGACATTCACGAACAAACCGCACGCCAGATATTCGGCATTGCGCAAAATGCACCTGTACCACGTGATTTACGTCGCGCGGCAAAAACGGTGAATTTTTCTATTATATACGGCATTTCATCATTTGGCCTGGCAGGCCAGCTGGGAATTTCACGACCAGAGGCACAAAAAATCATAGATTCATATATGTCAGGACTGCCAGAAATTGAAAAATACATTGACTATATTAAAAATTTTGCGATGGAAAATGCATGCGTATATACACCATGGGGACGCCGCATAGAATTGCCAGAGGTAAAAAATCCCCGCATGCGTGCATACGCCATGCGTGCCGCGGTAAACGCCCCAATCCAAGGATTCGAAGCAGACCTGATGCGACGTGCCATGGTAAATATTGACCGCGACATAATGCGCCCAAATGCCGACAGAATAAAAATGATTATGCAGGTCCACGATGAAATTATTTTTGAATGCGACGAAAATGTGGCATCTGAATTTGCAAAAAAAATTGAACGCGCCATGGAAAACGTCGCTGAACTGTCCGTACCATTGGCGGCAGACTATGTAATCGGCAAATACTGGGGCAAATAAAAAAAATCCCGCAAATGCGGGATTTTTTTTATTTAGAATCCAAAAACCATACGTTGTTTTGACTGACGCTTTTTTTCATTACGCACGGCTTCTTCTTTCATACGCTTGCGCTTAGTGGTCGGTTTTTCATAACGCTGGCGTTCTTTCATTTCACGATACAGGCCTTCTTTTTGTGATTTACGTTTTGCAACGCGCAACGCCTGTTCGACATTATTATCGCGAACCAGAACTTTTACCATATGTACTTCACCCCCTTTAACGCCTTTATTTTGGTGGAGCTGATCAGACTCGAACTGACGACCCCCTGCTTGCAAAGCAGGTGCTCTACCAACTGAGCTACAACCCCAAAACTTATCAAGCCCCCAGATTTTATACATATTTATACAAATTGTCAAACTAAAAATGCAAAAAGACTATTTTAATCTTTCACTGGACAGTTCCCAACATAACACTTATAATAAATTGTTATGTTCAAGAAATTAAAGAAAAAAATAAAAAAATTAATCAAGGGCGACGCATCCAATGGTCGCATTAAATGGTCATTATATGGTCGCGTATGGCGCGAAATCGGCCGCCCCCAGTGGCGTTGGCTGTTATTCGGCATAATCGCAACAATTGGCGCCGCCGGGGCCGAAGCGTATACAATCACCCTGGTACAACAGGTCGTGGACAAGGCTTTTATACAAAAAAGCATGACACACATATACATGTTCGGCCTGCAAATTATCGCCGCCTTTGGGGCCAAGGGCATATTCAGTTATGCAAAATCGTTAATTATGGCCAAAGCGGGCCTGAACGCCAGTGCGGATTTGCAAAAGCGAATTTATAACCATATGGTTAAAATGAACATTTCCAAATTCTATGGTGATGGGATTGGAAAAAATCTGAATTATTTCAGTGTCCAGGCTGGCGCCGTATTAAATCTGGTCACGGGCACATTAATCAGCACCGTGCAACAGTTTGCAACATTAATCATGACATTGGGGTTAATGGTATATTATGCGCCCCAGATGTGCGCTGTGTTGCTATTCTTGGTGCCTGCAATCATGATACCAATGGTACTGATTATGCGCAAGCGCAGAAAACTGTCACGGGAATCGTTCGGCATCGCAAATGATGTGTCCCAGCACTTAAACCAAACGCTGCACGGCATTAAAACAATCCAGGCATTTGCCACCGAAGATATTGAAACAAAAAAATTTGCACGCGTTTTGGATTCTTCGATGTGCAATTCATACAAAGGAACCCAGGCATTTGCCCTGCAATCACCATTGCTGGAATTAATGATATCAATTGGATTGTGTCTGGCACTGATTATTGGCGGGCATTTTATTGTCAGTGGCGCGATAACAACGGGTGATTTCACTGCATTTTTACTGGCACTAACCGCAGCATATAAACCCGCGCGCAGCATCACCAGCACCAGCAACACGGTCCAGCATGGATTACTGGCTGCCGAAGTTCTATTTAATTTCCTGGACAGCAAACCTGATATCCAAGACGCCCCAAATGCCCGCGAATTAAAACCTGGCGAAATGTCGGTCGCATTTAACCACGTGTATTTTGAATACAATCCTGGCGAACCGGTATTGCGTGATATTGATTTGCACGTTCCCGCGGGCCAGGTATGTGCACTGGTTGGGCCATCGGGTGGCGGCAAAACAACGATGTTCAATTTAATAGAACGATTTTACGATCCGCAACGTGGCCACGTTGCAATAAATAAAACAGATATAAAGAAACTGACACTGCGTTCACTGCGCCAAAATATTGCCGAAGTTTCCCAAGACGTATTCTTGTTCAACGGCACAATCGAAGAAAACATAAAATACGGCGCCCCAAACGCAACACCGGACCAGGTTATCGCCGCAGCGCGTGCCGCAAACGCACACGATTTTATCATGTCTTTCCCGAAAAAATATAAATCCAAAGTCGGCGAAGGCGGCGCATTACTGTCTGGTGGGCAAAAGCAACGCATTGCAATCGCCCGTGCGATATTAAAAGACGCGCCCATTTTATTACTGGACGAAGCAACATCGGCCCTGGACACACAAAGCGAAAAACTGATTCAATCCGCATTAAAAGATTTAATGCGTGGCCGCACAACATTTGTTATCGCGCACCGCTTGTCAACGATACTGGATGCTGATATAATTTGTGTTATCAAAGACGGCCATATCGTAGAACGCGGTACAGATGCCGAATTAGTAAAATTAAACGGCGAATACAAAAAATTGCGTGATATACAATTTAAAACAGAAAAGCAAAATAAAAAGGCATAAAATTGACCAACGATAACAAAATTCTTTTATCACACGTCCCATTAAAGAACATTAAGATGCCAGATGGTACATATATACTGGGCCTGCAAAATACCCCAATCGGTGTTCCGCAACCAATTCAGTCAATTATGCCATCGGCCCAACCATTCGACATTGTCGCAACATTTCCAAATTCATCGGTTGTTATCGTATGCCGTAAACCAGACGGCGTAAACAATACAATTGGCCAATTGCATATGCTGGACTATAAAACTGGCATTATTGAACAAAACACAATAGATGGCGTTAATACGATTGCATATAATACACTGGACCAACACTTTTATATCTTTAACCGTCTTGTGCCTGCAAACAGTGATACACTGGTACGTTGGCTGATTTTTCAACACCAGTCAAATAAAGATGCCGCAAAAGAATTATTAAATAATCAAGGTTGCCTGCAAATAATAAACACTAACAGTCCTGGCATAAAACTGGGGACTATCACATTGCAACAACCAAAGAAAAAATCACCATTATGTCACCCGCACACTAAATTACGTAAACGCGCCCACCGCATAAACAGGAAAAACATTCAAAGAACCGGGGCCCGTCAAAAAATAAAAGTGCGCAAAAAAATGACTGTGCCGTATTCATTACAACATAAAAATCCGATTCGCTATACATCACAAACATTAAACAAATCATATACAGATATACTGCTGAATCTGGTAAACGAAATCGCACAACGTGCACGCCAGATACAAATGCGTTTGATATCCCAAAGACAAAGAACAGTTTAAAACATAAAATAAATTTATCGCGGTCAAGAGAATGAACAAAAAAGAGGGACTGCACATATAAACATAAAAACATAATGAAATAAAAAATGTCAGAAAACAAAGATACAAAATTTCAATTTTTAATTAATATTTTAAATAAAAATCGTTTCGCATTGATGAGTGATCAAACATTGCGCACAACATATAACAAACGGAAAAAAAATAACAGCCCAATTGAACAAGAATTAAATAACGAATTGGCACGTCGTTTCCCGGACTATAACCCCAAAACACAAATATTTGGCAACCAATACGCACAAACACCTAAAAGAATGATGGCAACTGCGCCAGACACGCAAAAAATTGTAATTGATGTAGCAGCAGAACCCAAACAACCCGATATATTAAATTCAAACATGATAATCGACACAACTGGCCCAGAAATCCACGTTCATGCACAGCATTTACAATCCGCCCCTGACGGGACAACATATAATGATATTTACGTAAACGGCCAGAAAATATTACATAATCACGCAAACACTAATATAAAATTATTATGCGATGACACAGTATTGGCAATTGGCGGGAACATAACAAACAACAATAACTTTCCCGCGCGTCGCATATGGATGATATACGACACAAACATGAAATCACGCGTCCCGATGCAACGTCAATCATTCTCTGACTACTACATACATGCCAAGGCTATAACATTGACCCCAGATTTTGTAAAGCTGGAATTGTCAAACAGAATCATTGTATTACTGGAAACAGAACGCATGAAAAAAATTGCGGGGCTGCGCCGCTTCAAATTGGAAAACGAAAGATAAAAAACGCGGGAAATCCCGCGTTTTTTATTTATAACACAATCGGTTTATTGCACCGTCAGTTCTTTACCATGAACATCGACGTATACAGTACTGCCTTCGCCGACACGTCCCGACAGAATCAAATCTGCGACCTTGTCTTCGACTGCGGACGTAATCAACCGCTTTAATGGACGTGCACCAAACACTGGGTCATATCCATTATTGCCCAACCATTGTACGGCTTTATCAGATACCTCTAAACCGATACGACGTTCGGCCAAACGCTTTTCCAGATTGCGCAATTGTATCCGCACAATACCGGCCATCACGTCTTTGCCCAGCGGATTAAAGAACACAATTTCGTCGATACGATTTATAAATTCCGGACGAAAACTTTTCTTTACCGCATCCATATCTGGCAAATTACTGGTCATAATGATAATAGTGTTTGTAAAGTTCACCACATGTCCCTGGCCATCAGTCAATCGCCCATCATCCAATATTTGCAAGAACACATTGAACACATCAGGATTCGCCTTTTCGATTTCATCGAACAACAAAACCTGGTACGGACGACGACGCACGCTTTCGGTCAAAACGCCACCTTGTTCATATCCAACATATCCCGGGGGACTGCCGATCAAGCGCGACACAGAATGTGGTTCCATATACTCACTCATATCGATACGCGTCATCGCGGTATCGTCGTTAAACAGATATTCTGCCAACGCCTTGGCCACTTCGGTTTTTCCGACCCCAGTTGGCCCCAAGAACATAAAACTGCCCGACGGACGATGTGGATCAGACAAACCCGCCCGACTGCGCCGTATCGCGCGCGCGACAACCGCCAACGCATGATCTTGGCCAACAACACGCTTGCGCAGTTCGTCTTCGATATTCAACAGTTTCGATTGTTCTTCAATACTCAATTTATCCGCCGGCACCCCAGTCCATTTGCTGACCACGGCGGCGATATGTTCGGGCAAAACCGTCTTGTATTCACGCGCATCCGCGTTCATTTTGCGGATTTGTTCTTCCAGCTCTGGAATTTTTCCATACTGCAACGCAGACGCTTTCTCGTAATCACCATTACGCATAGCGGTCGCGACCTCGGCCTTGGCCGAATCCAGCGCCGCCATCGCATCCGACAGCGCACGCATTTTACCCTGCTCTTCGCGCCACGCAGCGGTTAATTTATCAGATTCTGCCTGGGTTTCTTTTATAACCGCTTCCAATTCTTTCAGACGTTTTTTAGATTCTTCATCTTTTTCTTTTTTCAGCGCCTGTTGTTCTATTTTCAATTGCATCAAATGCCGATCGACTTCGTCCAGTTTTTCTGGCTTTGACGCAATTTCAATACGAACACGGGCGGCGGCTTCGTCAATCAAGTCAATCGCCTTGTCTGGCAAGAATCTATCTGTGATATATCGATTCGATAACCGCACGGCCGACACCAATGCGGCATCAGAAATTCTGACCCCATGATGACCTTCGTACTTTTCTTTTAATCCGCGCAAAATTGATATTGTGTCATCAACAGTTGGTTCGTCGACATAGACCGGCTGGAATCGACGCGCCAACGCGGGATCTTTTTCAATATATTGACGATATTCGTCCAGCGTCGTTGCCCCCAAACAGTGCAATTCACCGCGCGCCAACATCGGCTTAATCAAATTACCGGCGTCCATAGAACCTTCGCCTTTACCGGCGCCGACCAGCGTATGCAATTCATCAATAAACAAAATAATTTGTCCATCAGAATCTTTGACAGCCTTTAATATCGCCTTGAACCGTCCTTCGAATTGACCGCGGAACATTGCGCCCGCCATCAACGCGCCCATATCCAGCGACAATAATTTTTTCTTTAACAAATTTTCTGGCACATCCCCAGCCACGATTCGTTCGGCCAACCCTTCGACAATTGCGGTTTTACCGACACCGGGATTACCAATTAACACCGGGTTGTTTTTCGTACGTCGTGATAACACCTGGATAGTGCGACGTATTTCCTCATCCCGCCCGATTACAGGGTCTAACTTGCCATCGGCCGCCAATTTAGTAAAATCGGTTGTATATTTAGCAATGGCCTGTTCGGGTGTTTCCTGCATTTCTTCTGGATTCATGTTTTATGTCCCCCTTGATTAATTTTTCCTATATATAGTAGCATTTTATCTGATTTCAAGGTACAGGAATCAAAACATTGATTTTGAACAAGTCATTAGACATTTAAATTTTTTGTGATATAATAATACAGTTAATCGGCATCAAAAAATAATAAAACAATCCTTGACTTTTGCGGATTTTTATTATAAATTATGCCCCAGTTATCAAAGGATTATAATATGCCACGCGTATGTAAAGTTACAGGTAAGAAAACACAGGTTGGGATGAATGTTTCCCACTCTATGCGCCATACCAAGCGTACATTCTTGCCGAATTTGCAAAAATTAAAGTTTCACAGTGATATTTTGAATCGCGATTTTTCATTGCGTATTTCCACGGCTGGTCTGCGCACATTGACCAAGCATGGCGGTCTGGACGCCTATGTGATGTCAAAATCACCGTCCCGTTTGGCCCCGGAAATGGCGGCAATTAAAAAGGCGATAAACAAAAAAATTGGCAAAACCGAAAAACCGGCAAAAAAACCTGTGCACAAGGCGAATCGCAGTGCACGCCTGGTAAAAAAGGTTGAAGCACGCAAAAACGCGGCAAAATAATACGCGTTTTGGTTTTGGCCCCGTGGCGGAATTGGTAGACGCGCTTGACTCAAAATCAAGTTCTGCAAGGAGTGTCGGTTCGAGTCCGACCAGGGCCACCAGAAATATAAACCACCATTTTGGTGGTTTTTATTTTGGCCCTATGTCGGACGAGAAGCCCCGACCAGTATCAGGCCTCATGTTCTCTGTTTGTCATCCCGTGGGTAATAAAAGTCCTGTACGCCAGCACAGACAATATTTTTGTCATCGTGAGGGAGCAACGCGACCGTGGCGATCCAGTAAATAATAATGCACGCGCGCATGCGCGCGACTCTATTCACCTGGATCCTGGGGTCTGCATCCACCCACGCGACACGTCGCGCGGGGCCCGGGCCCCAGGATGACACACCTTTCTTTTTTCTTAAACAAACTACAAAATAAAAAACTTAAAAACTTGTCATCCCGGTGCTTGACACCGGGACCCAGGTAATTTATGCTGTCGCGCAGCGACACAACATCTACACTCTATACTCCATCCCTTGTCATTGCGAGCGCAGCGAAGCAATCCAGTAAATAATAATGCCGTCGCACCGCGATACCACACCACATTTGCACTCTGAACTCTAAACTCTAAAACCCGCGCTTTGCGCTTTATTCCAGCACAACCGCACTCCCAGGATCCACACGCGTCATCGTATCCATATACAATTCCGGATATAATATCAGTCCTGTCCCATTCTGGCCTGATGCGCGCCCACTGGTTCCTGTTTCATTTAATCCGCCATTCTTAATACATTCCAAATACTCCGATGCAGTCAACATCGTCCAACACTGCTTTGAAACATCCGGGTTAGAATTTTTAGTTTTACCCAACCCATATTGCAAATCCGTCCGCGAATACGCAACCGCCGTTGCACAAAATCCATTCATTTTGGCATCTTGGTCAAAAATCATTCCCTGGGCACATTCCACACAGGTCCCATTCAGTGGCGACACACCATTACGCCCCGTAGTAACACATTCAACACACGTACCATCAGATGCCGATTGAAACGCCATAGACGCATCTTTGCATTTGAATCTGTATCCACCTTCGGTCCCCAGCACATTTATACACCCATCGTCCCATTCCATCTGCATAGTATCCGCATTATACGTTGGCCCCGTCCAATCAGAACATAACATAGCACTTGCACAGGTCGCTTCGTCAATAGGCACACAATCCGTTTTTCCTTCGTTCGGCCGATATCCAACAGCACAGACCAACGTTACAACGCTACTGGTTGTTGCTTTCCATGCACTGACCCCATAACTATTTGCAGAAATTGTCATAGGTTGGACCCATGCGCCATGCCCCCCAGCCGTCCAATCAACAACCCCCAGAACATTATAATGTTCATAGTGCGGCCTCCCCAATTTTGCTATATAACTTTCATCACCAGAACATGTTTTGGTCAAACTAAGTGAAAGCCTATCAAAATCCCCAAGTGCACTTCCTTTCTGCATAGTCACATCATCGAACGCATCACGTGATATTGGCCGCACATCACATACCCCACCTTTACCACGATGTGAGAATGCCGATGGATTGCACCTGGACCCGATCGACCCATTTGTACACATCCAAAAACATTGCTGGCCATTGCCAGGATAAGCAAATCGTAAATAGTGCAACCGTCCATCATATTCCATATATGCAATGGTTGTGCAAAATTCCGCCCCCCTGGTATTTATATCGCGCGCAACTAACATCATCATCGCACTGCCCGCACCAATTTGACAGTTTGGTGATGATACCATCCCACCAGTACAAATAGATTTTTCCAAACCGATTACTGCATTACCTGGATTATTTATTTTGCAAAAATCCCGAACCATATAAGATCTTGCCAGTCCAGTCCAAGATTTTACAACATCATCACCAACAACTGCACTATACGCGTACATGGGAAAAATGGCAAAGATCACCAATACGAAAACCCAGATCAGTTTTTTCATTTTCCCTCTCTTGTGAAAACTATTTCCCCGCCGGGGCATAGCAAATTTCACTCTCTATATACCCACCAATTTCGGCACATCGTATGGCAAACAATTCATCATCCATATACCCAGAATTATCCGCCACCTGTCCAGATACACTGGGTTTTGCATCTGGCGCCCCCGCACACGCCACCAATGCCATGCAAATAATCAATGCCGAAAAAAAACCACCGTTTAGATTCGGCATAAATAGGAGAGAAAAAATGCGGAAAACCGGGATT
>JADINC010000017.1 GCA_017694255.1 Candidatus Enterousia avistercoris
CCACCGCCCCCGGCGTCGGGAAAAAGGTCGCAGAAAAAATCATTGTTGAATTAAAAAGCAAAGTTGCCACCACCACATTCAGCTTTGCGTCTGACGCGACATCTGGCACCCTGCCCGATTTGCTGGCGGCACTGGAATCATTGGGATACCGCAGATTGGACATCGTGGATATGGCACAAAAATTGGTTGCCGCCAATCCAGATGCGGATGTATCAAAACTGGTACCAATGGCATTAAAAGAAATCAGCGGGAACAAATAAAAATGAACAATAACGAAACAATTTTTGCGCTCTCATCAGGCCACGGAAAATCGGGTGTGGCCGTCATACGTGTATCGGGCGACGATTTACGCGATTTATTTTTACGCATAACAAACCGCAAATCCGCTGATGCGCGACACGCATATTTTACAAATTTTCGCGACACATCTGGCGATTTAATTGACCAGGTTATTGCCGTATATTTTGCCGCGCCGCATTCATTCACCGGAACTGATATTATCGAAATACATTCCCACGGGGCGCCGGCGGTGGTGGAAAAGGTATTTGAATATTTGCACGACAACGGCGCCCGCATGGCACAGCCAGGCGAATTTTCACGTCGCGCGTTTTATAATAATAAAATGGATCTGGCGGATGTGGACGGACTGGCGGCACTGTTAGACGCACAAACCGACGCCCAACGGCGCAGCGCACTGCAATCAATGATGGGCGGTGACAGTGAAATATATAACAACTGGCGCGCCCAGATGATTGAAATTTCTGCATACGCGGCGGCAATGCTGGATTATGCAGACGATGAATTACCCGCAAACATTGGAAAAACAATCCGCGAAAAAACAAAAAAATTATACGACGAAATCAGCATGGCCATTTCGCGCTATGCGGCGGTTCGCGCTATCCGCGGCGGTTTTAATGTGGCACTGGTTGGAAAAACAAATGTCGGAAAATCATCACTGTTCAATGCAATTTTGGGCGCAAATCGCGCAATTGTATCCGACACCCCCGGCACCACGCGCGACGTCGTTTCCGCCACAATTGATATGGGCGGATACATGGTGAATTTATCAGACACTGCCGGCATTCGTCGCGCCACAGATGCGGTTGAAAAAATTGGTATTGAACGCACAAAATCTGAAATAGAAAACGCAGATATTATAATAAATGTACAAAGTGCGAAAAACAAAATCAAAATCCCGCCCCACCGATCCGCAAATGAAATATATGTAGTAAACAAATCAGACACATGCACCGACACACATCTGCGCGGGATAATATACACATCTGCCAAGACGGGCGACGGGATAAAAAAACTGATTACCGCAATAAATAAAAAAATCGAACAAATTGCGGCGACCGCCGAACACGGTGTCGCTGTCAATGCCCGCACCCGCGAATTATTAACTGACGCCGCAACAGAATTAAAATCTGCACTGGATGCGCCAGTGGAAAATTATGATATATTTTCCGAACATACCCGCCGCGCCGCCGATGCCATTGGCCGAATACTGGGGACAATCACCGCGGCCGATGTTCTGGACGCAACATTTTCACAACTGTGCCTGGGAAAGTAATTTATCAACTCTGTCAAATATCGTATTATTTTTACGATAATTTTTATAAAGTTATCAAAACGCTTTAACTAAATAATTTTCGTTCCACGGACCAAGACCAAAAAAATCCCCGGAATAAAACCGGGGATTTTTTATTCGTGCCGAATTGGATATTTGCCCTCCATCAAATTCTGGCGCACAACATGGTGTTTAACCTTTTGTGTGCTGGTGGTGGGTAAATCTTCGGTTGTCATGGCAAAATGCGTCACCCATTTGTATGATGCAACTTTTTTATTTGCCTGGGCAATAGCATTTCCCAATTTTTCCAGCGTCATATCCGGTTCGACACTGAACACACCATATGTCACGGTTTTATTTTTAACCCGATGTTCAAACACTGCAACATTCTTGACCCCGGGTATTTCCATAAACAACGCCTCTAATTCATCAGGATAGACATTTTTCCCAGAATCCAGAACGATAACCTGTTTTTTACGACCGGCAAAGTGCAATTCGCCGTTTTTATCCATCGACACCATATCCCCGGTATTAAAAAACCCGCGTTCATCGAACACTTCATTATTAACCGCCTGGTTATTCAAATACCCACCAAACACCTGGTGTCCACGCACCCACAGAACACCAATGCCATCTTCGTTCTTATCACGAATTTCGCATTCATTATTTGTGGTCGGTCCCCCAAACGCAAATGGTAAACGTTTTTTTGTTGGCTTTGAAATACAGATTGGCCCAACTGTTTCCGTCAACCCATACCCCTGAATAAACGTCAGCCCCAACCGTTCATAGAATGTTTCAACCTCTGGCTTGGTCGCGGCACCACCTGCGATTAACAGTTTTGCGCGTCCACCAAACACGGCCAGAACAGGTTCTTGGACTTTCTTTACCAATTTACCCAGTCCAATTTTTTGCAATACCTTGCCATATTTCAGGACAATTGATACCAGCCACCATTTATGCTGGGATTTAATATTTTCGATAATACGATTCCGCAACACTTCCCACAGACGTGGCACCGCCGGTATAACATGCGGGCGATATTCTTTAAAATCCGCCATAATTTCTTTGGGGTTAATGCTGGGCTGTAATAAAACGCCGGCCCCATAGTGCAATGTTGCCAACAATTCGACCGCAAACCCAAAGATATGATACATGGGCAAGAATCCATACATAATGAATCCCGGCTTAATCCACTGGTGCATGTCTTCCAATGAATTAGAACATTCTATCAGATTAAAATGCGTCAGCGGTACAACCTTTGGCGTACCGGTTGACCCAGATGTAAATGACATCGTTGCCGTATCCATAGATTCAACCTTGGCCGGTTTTAATTTTGGATCAGCCTTGCCATCTTTTTTGGTAATATCATAGAACTTAAAATTCTTGGTCTTGTAAAAGAATGATTTTTCTGCACATACCAAATGGCAGTTTGTTGTTGCTGTCATATTATCATATTCAAATGGCGTCAGATTCGTATCCAGCAACAATGCCACTCCACCCAGATACCATATCGCAAACAGTGTTATCGGAAATTCTGGGATATTATGCGCCAACACCCCAACGACATCACCATGCTTTACACCCGCATCACGCAATGACGTGGCGCGTGCGCGAACCAAATCAATAAATCCAGTAAACGTTACTTTTTCACGTACCAGAAACAAATTGTCTGGATATTGGGCCGCAGTCCGTTCCAGCAATTGATACATATTCATAGTAAAAAATCCCTTGTGTTTTTTATATTGGACAGACTATATTATAACCACCAAGGAAAAGATTGCAAATATGAAAATACTAACACTGAACATTAACTCTATCCGCGCGCACGTGGAAAGTTTTATTGATATATTGCGTACTGGCACATATGACACCATTTTGGTCCAGGAATTAAAGGTTGAAACCGCCGGTTTTCCCCATAATCTGTTTGATGAATATGGATATAATGTAAAGGTTTTTGGCCAAAAATCATGGAATGGCGTTGCGACATTTTCAAAATATTCTATCGAAGATACAACCATCGGCATGCCGAATTATTCTGACCCAAACGCCCGATTTATCGAATGCGTTATTGACGGACGTCTGCGTGTAATAAACGTCTATATGCCGAACGGCGATACGGTTGATTCTGCAAAATTCCCATATAAACTGGAATGGATGCGTGCATTTACAAACCATATTGCCCAGTATACAAATTCACCCGAACCTGTAATTATTGGCGGGGATTATAACGTTGCATTAACTGATGCCGATGTATGGAAACCATCAAATTATGTCGGCATTGCAATTGCGGCGCCCGCGGCGCGCGAAATCATGCAATCGTGGCTGAATGCTGGCTGGACCGATGTATGGCGCAAAATGCACCCCGATACAATTGATTACACATGGTACGGATACCGTGGTGGTGACACAATTGGCAAAAAACAAGGACTGCGTCTGGATTATTTCATGGCCAACCCGGCGGCGATGCAATTGGTCAAATCATGCGAAATTGATATCAACCCACGCATGGCACCAAAACCAACCGATCATTGCGGACTGGTACTGGAACTAGATTAATCATCACACCGGGCCAGATCATCGTAAACCTTGTATTTTCTGTCGCGCGTTTGGTGGTACTCATACCCCGCCTCACCCGCAGAATACATATTGACCAGTTCTGTTGTTTTATCAACAGCCGCGCGAATCATATCTGCGGTCGTATCTGCATCGTATTCTATCGGTCGCACATCGCCACTTTTTAATTGCAAGAATAACATAACCGGTGTTTTTGATTTTTCTGTTGTACGAATTGGGAACCCGCCAGATTGTAATATATACGCCTCTAATGGTAATTGTGGCATTGTCCCATCCAACAATTGTGCGCGTGTTGGTGGCAAACCTGTTTTAATATCCAACACACCACCGTCCCACACCCTGTCTGCCCGCGCCCGAATATTCCGTCCTGCGATATTTACCACGCCCCCAATTTCTGGCACAGAATTTTTCAGCACCGTTAATTCATTCGCGACCACTGGGGCAATTTCCAAAAACCGTCGATGCCAGAAATGAAACATCACACTGCCCGGCCCCAGAATTTTCAATGCCGCCGTATCCATTTCACGCACCAGCGCATCTGGCGACCAATCGCGCGCATGTTCAATAACCGCATGCACCAGATTTCCAAAATGCCGTGCATCTGGTGCCACCCAATAATCATCACGCACCTGCAAACGCAATATATGCCGCACATAGAACGCATACGGATTATGTATCAACATTTCCAGTTCCGTTACATACACATCCGACCAATCCGCCGGTGGTGTTGGCACCGAATAATCCAGTGCCACCGGCGCGACCACATCGCGTCCCCGCACCGCTGCCAAAATATCATTTGCCACATCTGTATCATATGCGCCCGCACGTGCCATAACGCGCGACAAAAACCGCGATTGCGTTGTCTGGACCCCACCAGAAATTCGACTGCGCGTCCAATACACATCCGCCCCACAAGACAGATTCATAAAATCCAACGCCTGTAAAGACACCTTTCTATCTGGGGACGGCAATCCTATTTTTTCTGCTAAATCACGTGGCAACCATGCGTTTTCATATCCGCGTGCTGGAAACATCCCATCATTCAGTCCTGTTAATATAACAACATCTGCCGTCTGCATACGCGATTCTATTGTTCCCAAAACACATACCTGGGCCGCGTTATTCATCGGGCGCCGAATTGCGACCCCAGAAATCGCATCTGCCAAAAACGCGCGCGCATCATTTAAATCCAATACTAAACCTGTGGCGGCCACGCAGTCTGACAAATCAGCAATTGCGCGCCATACCTGGACAGAATCAGCATCATCCAGATTAAACGCCGGCCTAAAATCTATTTCGCCCCCATCGACCATATGCACAATCGTTCGCATTAAATCATGCCCACAACGTGCATACAGCAAATCAAACATCGCCGCATTATCACGTTCTATCCAATCATCAAACACATTCAGTATTGCCCGCCCCACGTTTGTCATTGTCCCAGGCCGCGCACTTGAAAAATCTGCATCTATGCCGCGTGCCGCGAACGCCATATCAATACGCTGATTTCCGGCGGCATCAGGCGTGATAACCAAAACAGACTTGTTATCTTTTAAACTGCGTACAGCAATTTCTGCAACAACATTTGCCTCTTCACTTTCGCGCATACATTCAATTAAATGACAATGCCCAATTGCCCCCGACAAATCACGCCGCCCCGTATCATTACTGAACGCCCAGTTCATAAATTCAATTGCACTGCTGCCAACATCTATGAGCAATACATCAGAAACATCACATCCTATGCGTTTTAGAAACTTATATTCCGAATTATACGAATTAGTATTTAAATCAAAATCATCTGACACACCATCTATATGCCCCGACAGTATAATTCGCCCGTGTGGCGCGCCAGCAATTGCCACCATTAAATCTGCGGTTGCCGGCACACTGGCGGTTGACCCGCAAACAATAACGCATTTATAAAGATTGATTTTATCAATCCATGCACGTATATCTGCATTTCGTTGTTGTGCCACAGTCAATTGCCCTGATGAAAACCCACGCATTGCCCGCGTCATTATTTGCAACAATTGCGCTTTGTGCTGGAAATGCGCGGCATACTTTTCATCAACCAACTGTGTCCAGTCTATATCCGCGGCATTTATTCCTTCGTTTTCCAGATAATCCTGGACACGCAGCAAATCATGCGCCACCGGCAACGCCGTTGAAATATTTCCCACACTGGCATCTGCGGCCAGTAATTTCGCCATTGCGACCACACGCATAGTATTTGATATAACATCCGTTGACGATGAATCTGTATCTTCATCATCACCTTCGCCCAATGCAACCAATCGTGGCAAAATAATACTGTGCCCCGCGCGCTGAACCAAGTATTCTTCAACCGTGCGCACGGCACGCCGGCTGGGCAAAAAAATCAACATATCCCCCAGCGCAACATTTGCATCATCAATAACACGCCCCAGCGCATCTAGCATACGTGCTGGATTTGTCGCATAAAAGATATTTTTATTTAATGCCAATTATCGCCCTGATGGGGTCCAGCCCCGTTTTCTTTTCCGCCGATGTTTCCAGTATTTCTGGTATCATCGCCGGATGCGCGGCATGATTAATTTGTATCTGGTCATGTTCGCGCACACGTTTGTCTTTTTTAGTATACACAATCTGGTATGCGATACCATTTGCATCGCAAAAATCCATTAAATCCATATCTGCCGGTCGCGCACCAATTCGCGAATCAACCAATATGAACAGTCTTCTTAATTGCCCACGCGTTATTAAATATTCTTCCAACCGTTTCAGCCATCGCAATGCATCTGTGCGCGATACACGTGCATACCCATAGCCTGGCAAATCAACAATCATTACCCTGTCATCAACATTAAACAGATTCAGTGATTGCGTACGTCCCGGGGTGTTTGATGTACGCGCCACATTTGCCCCAACAACCGCATTTATCAGCGACGATTTTCCAACATTACTGCGCCCGACAAACGCATATTCCGGGAATTGAGTTTTCGGCAAACCCGCAACAGTTTCAAAACTGCCGACAAATTTAATCATCCCCACCCCCATGATTTAACATACGTTTATATGCCTCTTTCTTAGATATTCCTGCACGCTGGGCCAAATCCGCCGCCGCCGCTTTTGTAGATTCCCGGGCGATATCATTTATAATTTCTGTAATTTCACTGTCCGTCATTTTTTTATCTGGCGCCGGCGCAACGACAATAACAATTTCACCACGCGGGGCGTCTATATGCATTAAATCCGCGGGATAACCGATAATAGTTTCTTCATGAATTTTTGTAATTTCCCGTACGATTGCAATTTGTCGTTCTGGCATAACCCGTGCCAACGCCGCAATTGTATTCATAATGCGATTTGGACTTTCATAATAAATAATAGTATGACGAATTTTATTATCATCACGCAATTTTTTTTCATCAAAAAAACCACAGAACGTAAACCTGTCTGTTGGGAATCCCGATAATACCAACGCAGCCATCGCCGCCACAGGCCCCGGCACAACATAAACCGGCACCCCCGCCGCGCGCGCAGCCCGCACCAGTCGAAATCCCGGATCACTAATTCCTGGCATCCCCGCATCAGACACCGCGGCAATTGACGCCCCCGATTGCAGTTTTTCAATTAATTCTGGGACAACATCCCGTTCATTATGCTCATGACATGACACGCGTGGTGTTTTGATATCAAAATGCGTGGCCAATTTAGCAAAAACCCGCGTATCTTCGGCCGCGATTAAATCTGCATCACGCAAAACATCTATTGCGCGCGGCGACATATCAGACAAATTTCCAATTGGCGTTCCAACAATGTACAACCCCGTTTGCATTCACAATCCTTTTATAGTAAAATAATACAGAATTAAATGGATTTTTCAATGCATATGAACAGATTTTTAAATTTTTTAATGTTGATTGCTATTGCTGGCTGTGGTGGCGACGCCGCCCACCAATCAGATTGGTTCAGTGAATATGGCACACTGGAAACCGGCACCCCGATCCAGATGCAATACGGTTCACCCGACATGCAACCGGGCACATACACTGACAATTTAATTGGTGCGCCCATACACAAAATGGCTGTGCTATTACCACTCAGTGGCCCCAGCGAAAAAACCGGCAACGCGGTTCGCACTGCGGTTGAAATCGCAGTACTGCAAAACGCGCCCCAAAATTTATCTGTTTCATTTTATGATACCGCATCTGACCCCGGCGTTATAAACACCGCATTGATGGAAAATCCTGAAATTATTATCGGACCAATTTTTTCATCTGATGCGCGCGCACTGCGTAATGTAAAGCCTGACGCCCTGCCGGCATTATCATTTACATCAGACGCGACCGCGGTTGGCAATGGTGTTATGTCAATGGCGTTGATGCCGATAAACAGCATAGAAGCCATTATCCAAGAAATGGCACGTGATAATATTGGTGATTTTTTAATTTTAGCACCTGATACAGAATCCGGGCACTTGATGGCGGGCGCGGCATCTGCGGCATCTGAAATCTATAACATGGGTGTATCTGGGATATTTTATTACACCCCGGGCGATACCGAATCTATAAAGACCACATCAATGACGGCATCTATGAACACCGCCCGCACAGCGGCGAACAATCGCGCCCGCGCGGTATTATCTGACATAATGACGAACGAACGTTTAAATGTGCTGGAAAAATCATCATTAACTATACAGCTAGATCGTCTGTCTAAATCAGAAACATTGGGCCGCGTTCCATATAATGCGGTATTATTCCTGGGCGATGGCAACGACACAGAAACCCTGGCGTCATTCTTGCGCTATTATGGTGTTGCCACGCGTGATGCGCGTTTTTACGGCACCGCCCTGTGGGATGGTTCAGATATAACAAATGATATAACAATGGCTGGGGCAAAATACGCAACAATGCCAGAAATGTTGCCATCTTTTTCCGCCCTGTACGAACGCATGACAGACGCACCTGCGAACCGCATGGCTGGATTTGGCTATGACGCGACAAACATGGCAATTGGCATGATATATTCGCAAAAATCTAACGCGGCATATTTATTAAACCCCAGTGGCTATATTGGTGCAAACGGCCTGATCCGACTGGAACCAACCGGCGAAAACGAACGCGGGTTGCGCATAGTACAATTAAACGGCACAGGAACACTGCAAACCGTTCGCAATGCCCCAGTAAACTTTATAACGCCAATATATAACCTGGAACAGCGCAAAATAGAACCAGCCGACGCAATGGAACTGGAAACCCCGGGCATTGACCCTGACGACTATATAACCATCCCGGCCCGATTCCAGGAAAAATATGCATCTGAAACATACGGCGCGCATATGACGCGCCCCACGCGCCCGGTACAAACAGAAACAATAACAATCACCCCATCTGATACAGACGATGTTATTGTATCCCCAGACTTTCAACCAATAACATTGGAATCCGTTGACCGCACATATATCGACAGCGTGGAAATAGAAGAATAAAAACATGCAACCAATTGACCCGACAAAAACATCACTGCGACGCAAAGCCGATTATGCAAAAACCGGCAGATGTAAAAATTTAATTGCGGTGCTGGAATCCCCACGCAATCTGGAAAATATCGGTACAGTTATACGAAACATAAACGCATTGGGGGTTGAAAAATTATATATTGTCGATACATTCAATGTTTTGCCGAATGATTGGTCCTCTATGCGCAATAAAAAGAAATTACTGGATGTTTCTGTATCGGCGGTAAAATGGACATTTATAAAAAAATTTAACACAACCACCGAATGCATGGATCATTTGGAAAAGAATGGTTTTGTATCGATTGTCACATCCCCACATATCAAGGGCAAAACAAATGTCATATTACAAAACGGTGATTTTACCCAAGGTAAACTGGCTGTATGGTTTGGTAATGAAGCACGCGGCATCAGTGATATTGCCGTATCGCGCAGTACAGCATGTGTTCAAATTGAAATGTATGGAATTATCGAAAGCCTGAATCTGGCGACATCCACCGGAATTGTTTTATACGAAATAACAAAACAACGGCGTGAATATCAAAAAACGCATAAACACGCGCGCAAAAAAAATCCGCCTATACAGAAATAAAAAAATGCCCCGATGGGGCACCGAATATCAGAAAAAATGTTTATAGAATATAACATATAAAATATAAACACCCGCCATTCGGCAGGTGTTTATATTTTGGTGGGAGTGGGTGGATTCCCTCGCACGGCGTTATCACGCCGGCTGTGGGGCATTCCTGACGATTTGACCGCGCGTTGCTTGTCAAATCTACTCATTGTCGAACCGGTGGTTCTCATCTCACCCATCCATCACAAAATATAAACA
>JADINC010000018.1 GCA_017694255.1 Candidatus Enterousia avistercoris
TCGCTCGGGCGCTTATGCGCCCTGTGCGTATCCTCGTATTTGTTCAAACTGCGCTAACGCTTGTTTTCACATACTCTTTATTCCCTCGGCTTACGCCTGCGGGCATCCTCGTATTTGTTCAAACTGCGCTATCGCTTGTTTTCACATACTCGGATTCATTGCGAGTGAAACGAAGCAATCCAGTAAATAATAATGCTGTCGCGAATGCGACACAAATACCTGCGGGGCAGTGGATCCCGGCCTGCGCCGGGATGACGACAGATGGCGCGCGGGGTGACAAAATAAAAACACTCGGGCCGCGGGGTGACACAGGGGAAAGTGACATGGGAATGTATCGCGTTATGACAAGAAAAAACGGGGCAAATGCCCCGTCCTTTATTTCGCGAACGAATAATCCATTTCCAGATGATTTGGATTATATGTTCCGTTCATGATTGCCAGTGTATCTTCCACGATAACCAGTTCTTCGTTTGTTGCAATCATAAATATTTTCACGCGACTGTCAGGTGTGGAAATTTCCGCTTCATCCACGCCCTTGCGCGCCAGTGCGGCGGCATTCTTTTCGCGGTCCAGTTTTATCCCCAGTTCTTCCAGCCCGCTGCAGAACTTTTCGCGTAAAAAGTCATCGTTTTCACCAACGCCCGCCGTAAATACCAGTGCATCCACATGTCCCAGTTCCGCCATAAATGCACCGATGTATTTTTTGACGTTGTGGGCCTCCATCTCTATGGCCAGGCGACATTTATCATTTGTTTCGCGGTTTTGTTCCACATCGCGCCGGTCGGCAAAACATTCGGTCAGCCCCATTAATCCAGAATCCTTGCTTAAGTGTTTTTGCATTTGATCCGGACTCAGGTTCAATCGCTGCATCACGTACAATACAACGCCTGGATCCAAATCACCCGGACGCGTACCCATGGTCAGCCCCGCCAGTGGAGTCATACCCAACGAAGTATCCACCGACACACCGCCGCGGATTGCCGTTGCCGATGCACCCGATCCGATGTGCAGGGTAATCAGGTTGCATTCATTTGCAGGCTTGCCCAGCATTTTTGCGGCGCGTTTTGATACATACAGATGCGATGTCCCGTGGAACCCGTATCTGCGGACCCCCAGTTCAGTATACCATGCATTCGGCACGGCATAGCGATATGCGTAATCTGGCATAGTCTGGTGGAATGCGGTATCAAATACGGCGACCTGGCGCGCGTTTGGCAGTAATTGTTTCGCCGTTACAATCCCCATCAATGCGGGCGGATTATGCAGTGGCGCAATTGATGACAGTTCTTCGATAGTGCGCATAACTTCGTCTGTGATTTCAACGGACGATGCAAATTTATCACCGCCCATAACGACACGATGTCCAACGCCACCGATTTCATTCATGTCAACAGATGCCTCGCGCAGCATGAACAGAACGACATTTAATGCCTCGTTATGATTTTTCATTTCTGTTTCTTTGCGCGTTTTTGTGCCGTCGGGGTATTTTTGCGTCACAAAAGAATCCGGCAATCCGATTTTTTCGACATTGCCGCCAACGACGTATTTTTTTGTATCTGCATCAAAAACCTGGTATTTCAGGGATGAAGAACCACAATTCAAAGCAAGTATGTACATGTTAATTCCTTTTTTCTATGCGCCCAGCATAGCAAATGAAATTACGTGTTTCAACAGTAAACTCGGAATAAAATGCGCCAGCGTTCGTTTGTGATTTGCGTCTGGACGCCAGTGTCCCGATGTGCAACCCAGAATGCGTTGCCCCCAGTTAACATTTTAACATGCAACCCCATATTATCAGAAAATGTATTTGGGGTCGGTGCGCCATAATCATTAATGCCAAACGCAGATACATATTCACCAATATTGTACCCAGATTCCGGTGTTTGGCATACCAAGAATACCCTGACAAATTGTGCCGATTTATCGGTGTCAAAAATATATTCTGTGCCGGCGCCCGATGGAATGTTTAACGGTGTGCTGTCCATAACCGTGAACGGGGCGGGGCAATATTGCGCAAACAAATTTTGCCAAAATTCTGCCGGGACATCTGATATATCAAAATCCCCGTCGCCACCTGTGCCGCCACCACTGACCGCATCTGCACGCGCCAACGTAAACCCGCCCAATGTTTCGCCATCATGCACACGCAGTGTTTTTGCGTCTGTATCAAATGTTATTTCACCCGCCATGCCGGTAAAGTTATCATTTTGCGCGGTTGTGCCGCGTCTGATTTGTAATACTCTTGCCATTATAAAAATCCTTTGTTGTTTGGGAAACAGTATGTTTAGAAAAATAAAAACACCGCCATTGGTGGCGGTGAATTCACGTGTACGATTATACCAAAAAATCAGATAAAAATCAAGCAACCATTGAATAATTGTCCAAGTATTTTTGGAATAAAATATTCTTATGCATATCTTGTTTTGGACGTCCAGTGGTTGGGTCTATGATCAGTGCACCACTGGCGTCTCGCATGTTTTCCATCTTATCGAACCTGCCTTGCTTTTTCTTGGCACTGCCGGGCATCCATGAATAGAATTTACCCGTGTGTGAATCGCGCCCGGTTTCCAGCATATCCCAATACGCCATTAATTCTTTATATTTATCTTGGTGATCTTTGTCCCAATTCTTAACCGTGTCATTGCGTTTTTTAATGCTTTCGTCCAATTCCTTGATGCGCGCGGTTGCATTATCAAAATCATTAATATTCGTATTTAAATCATCAACATTGCTTTGCGCGGCATTATAAATATTTTGTGCATTTTGCATATCTGTTTGGTATTGGGCTATGTTTGCACGTGCGTTTGCCAAATCCGCTGCTGGGATTTGGGCGCGTTTCTGCGTTGTTGTTTGGATTTCGGCATTATTTTGCTGAATTTGTTGTTCCGCCTGCATACGCTGCATCATCAGACTATTGGCCAGTGCGTTTGCTGTTGCATCCGGCATGCCCGCAAATGTTTGCGGGTTATTCAGCTGTGCATCAATTGCTGTAATGGCATTATTCAATGCGAAATTAGCATTTTGCAGCCTTGTTAAATCAGCTGCATATTGACTATCTTGGTCAATTAAATCCTGGGCGTCGTCATGCTGTTTCTGTGCAGCGTTAAACACGTTTTGTTTTTGTTCAGCATCCGTTTTTAAATTTTGTAAATCTGTTCTTTTCTGATCGATATTCCCCGCATTAATACCGGCGGCGTCCAGGGTAGACAACGTGCTTTCAAACGGCGCCTTTTTGGCCGTGTCCGTGGCATTTTCTGTGGTTCTGCGCGTCTCGGCGGCGGTGCGTGCGGCATCGTTTTGCGCCACCCATGCGTCATGCGCTTTTTTCATGCGCCCGGTTTTACCGTTAAACTTACTGCCGTTCAGGCGAATTGCATTCCCGATACCTGTTATTGCATAACCCGCGGTCAAGAACGCAAATCGCACCGTTTTATCCATGGCATTGGTGACAAATTTAACACCCTCGTTTTTATTCCATGATAAACCACCATCCGAAAATATTGTGAATAAATTCTTGTCCGCGCGCAGGGTGTCCATAATTTTGCTGGTGGTGTATCCGTATTTGACAACGGACAAAACCTCCATCGCGGTTTTGGCTTCATCTATTTTATTATCGCGTACCGCGTTCAGAATCAGTTCGGATACTAACGCCCGCATTTGTCCCCCATTTTTCAGTGCGCCAGCGAACGCCTTGGGCATGGTGTTTTTCAAATCGCCCAGTGTTTTTTCCATCCATTCAAAATGTTCAACTGCGCGTGGCGATTTATACATTAAATTCTTTTTTATATCGCCCGCACTGTCCATTAATTTCCCCAGCCCATCGGTTGGGTTAAATTTCGCGCCGGTCAATGCCTTGAATATCAATTTCGCAGAATTAGAAAAATATACCCGATCGCCCGTCAGTTTTGTATATTTATCCATATAATCAGACCACGTGTCCGATACATTTTCTTTTAAATGTTGCCACGGGGTTAATTCGTCATCGCGTTTTGGCGGGACGTAATCCTTGCTGTCTTTGTTGGCATAGTCCACATTGCCGTTTGCCGCGTCCAGTTGCGTGGATATTTTCCCCTTGTCATATTGTTTAAATACATCATATACCTTGGATTCCGTGGCCAACGTATTCAAGAAATCTTTATAATTACGCTTAAAGTAATCCAGCTTTGCGGGATCCACCGCGCCAGTGTCAAATCCCTTTTCTACATTGGAAAAATCCGGCACGGTTGCGCCAGGTGCCATCCCCAGTGAATCGCGAAAATCGGCCTGGTTGCCATAAAAGTTTATATATTGTGCAACTGTTTTAACCTTGTCCTGGAACGCCGGGTCGGTATTATACTTTTTCGATTTTATTCCTGAAATCAAATCAGAATACGAAAAATCAGAATCAGTCAGTCCCCATTGCTTAAAATAAATTTCCAGACTGTTTTTATAGTTTTCCAAGAATTGCTTAAACACACCCTGAATCAGTGGTTCGGCGGTTATCGGGTCCGCAACCGAATTTGAAAACAGATGGGTGGATGGATTGCCGAAATGTTCGTTTAAAAAGCTGGTTGCCTTGGCATTATCTTTGAACGAGTCTGCATTCGCCGACATTTTGCGGAACGCGTCTTGGAACGCCTTGAACAACTTCTCCCATTCATCATCGGTCATTGTCATGTTGCCGGTGGTGTCGTCTGGGTGTGGGGTGGTGCCCGGGGCTGCAGAATACGGCATTGTGTTTTCAACCAGTTTGCCGTCCGCATCCGTGTGCATCAGTTTCTTTTTCCAATCCTTCATATTGCCACGGAAATCATCGGATTTGGCATATGCGTCGAATTGGGCGCGCACAACCGCCGGCATAGTATTAAAACGCCGCTGCATATAATACTGCAATAAAAAATCGCCCATTTTTACATCTGCCATTCAAGACCCCTTTATCAGTTAATTATAGCATTTTTTGACAATTTTTCAATGTTTTCAGTACCAAAATGCGCATCAATAGGATATAATCCACACTGTTATCGGGGGGTGGGGCATGACGCGAAATTCATCATTGCGGCAATTTTTGCATAACGTATATGGATATGCATTTTTTAATAAATTGATATTGTTAACACCGGTCTATGCGGTGTTTATGCAGTCGCATGGATTAACAGATATCCAGCTGGCGTTAATGTTTGTTATATTATCTGCGGGTACATTTTTAATGCAAATTCCCGCCACATGGACGACAAACAAAATAGGGGTTAAACCTGCAATCATCCTGGGCCAGGTATTAAAGGCCGCTGCATTTGTTCTGTGGTATTTTTGGCCAACATTTGCGGGCTTTGCAATTGGTATGTTTTTATGGGGTATTGAATGGGCATTTTTCAATGTTGCATTCGAAGGACTGGTATACGACGAACTGCGCGCCCGCCGACACAGCCGCATGTATGCGCGCGTTCTGGGGGTGCGCTATAATGTCCAGGCGGTTGGGACGGCGCTGTCGGCGTTTGGGTCATTGCTGATGTTTGCCGGGTATGGGTGGATAACGGTGGCGTCGCTGGTGGCATTGGGGGCATCGGTTATATGTATATTGCGAATGAAACTGCGCACAAAGCCAAATAAACAACAAAAAATAAAAAATACTAATTTTATAAAGTTATTTAAAACGGGCGTGCGTATTTGTGGCCGTACCCCGTGTATATTACTGATGTTGTTATTAAGTTTGTTCGTGGCGAATATCGCGTATTTGGACGATTACCTTAGTCCCATTGGAATGGAAATCGGCCTGTCGGTTGAATTTGTCGGCCTGGTCCAGTTTTTTATTCTGGGGTGCGCCGTTCTGGGCCAGACATTTGCATACCGTTTTACCCGCGTTCGTGATTGGATTTTATATGCGTCTATATGCCTGGCGGGGGCGATGTTTGTGGTGTTTGCGCTGGATTATTCGTTGCGCGGGTTGTGGGCGCTGGGGGTGGCGTACGTGCTGTTCAGTGGCATAAATATATTACTGTATTCCCGGTTCCAAGATTTCTTGCCGCCGCGGTATCGTTCGGTTATTTTATCGCTGTACAGTATTGGGGATAACATGGTCTATATCGGGACGTGCCTGGTAATCGGCCTGGGCGGTATGTTGGGCAGTTGGCGTTACAGTGTGATGATTTTAGGAATGATATTGGTTGGTGTTGGACTGTGGGCGTTGCTGTTTATTCGTAATCGGTGCGAAGTTGTTGATGCCCCCGGACGAAATGGCGTGAAAACCGCGCCACCACGGTTAAAGGCATAGGTTCCTGTACATTTATTTCACGATGTTCGTGTAAAATGCAGACATGAAATTCAGTCTGCGCGATTTTTTATTAAAAACAATTCCGTATATATTGTCGATTGCGGGTGGATTGACACTGTTCATCATAACCAAAGACGATGTTCATGACCCAAATGTTACCGACTTGATAAATAATATTGCGGCATCATTGCTGTCGATACCGTTGGTGTTCTTGCTGTATGATTATACGAACTATCGTGTGTCTAAACAGTTGAAAAAGACCCTGACGGACAGCGTTGGCGACAAAATCAATGTTATATTGCTGCGCGTGGTGATTGTTATTCGTGGCATTATCGGCATGCGAAAAAAACTGACATTTATGACGTTGAATAATATGAGTGATATCAGCATATCGCGTATATCGTCGCGATTAAAAATTACACCATTGGCGTTATCTGAACTGCACGGTTTGCATGACCAGTTATACGATTTTATTTACCATGGCGCGAATACAAATGTTCTGTCCGTGGACCAGATTCAATCTTTGTCTGGATTGCTGCACGAAATATCCCAGTTGATAAATGAACACGAATTTCGTCGCAATCGTCGTATTGCCGCCAAATATATAAAAAACATAATGGGGCACATCGCAGATTGGATGGATTCAGATGCATTTGCATCATTGCATTTTGATGAATTACTTGGCACCGCCCAGTTAAATGGCACGGTCAATTCGCGACATTAACAATACACCCACACCAGAATAATCCAGGTGTGTTTTATTGTGTCAAATTGTGCAAAAATATGACATAAAACGCAAAGTTTTTGCGATTGGGTTAAAGCGCCCAAAAACAAAAAACCGCTATAATCAGCGGCTTATCTTGGTGGGGACACAGGGATTCCCTCACACGGCGCTGGCGCGCCGGCTGTGGGGCACCCGTGACGATTTGACTGCGTTACACTGGTCAAATCTACTTGGTGTCGAACCCTGGGGCATGGTTCTCGTCCGCTTTGCCCAGACCAAAAAATAAAACCGCATTGCGGTTTATATTTTTGGTGGGGACACAGGGACTCGAACCCTGGACCCAATGATTAAAAGTCATTTGCTCTACCAACTGAGCTATGTCCCCAAAACTGAACTGGAATGACAACCCGGGGTCATCATTTCCAAAGTTCGGCGCTAATTTTGACATATAAAAAACAAAAAATCAAGAAAAAATGCCATAAAGTCTATTTTTTTTGTTATTTTTTTGATTGACTGTCGTGTCCCAGGCACAGAACGTATATAAATACATCATTATATCTTGCGGAAAGTGTTCTTGTGCCTGGGGGCGCCGGAATGCGGCGTGTTTCTCTCTCCTGATACCTTCCGCATTGGGTATAGTATCACAAATAAGACATTATACACAACATGTTTAAATTCCTGATAAAGTTATTAAAAAAACGCCCCATCTGGGGCGGATGACATGAAGTTAGTTGTTTTTTATCGTTCATTGTGGGTTGGACGATCTATGAACATCCATATTACCCAAACCAACGCCGCAATGCCAATTATGCTGTATACAATGCTGCTGGCGATGGTGGCCGGTCCAAATATAAACGCGACCAAGTCAAAACCAAAGATTCCAATCAGCCCCCAGTTCAGGGCACCGATGATTGTCAATGGCATCAACACATATGTTGTCAGTCCTCTCATCTCTTGTTTCTCCTTTTCAAAGGTTTACATTGTCCCCATCGGGATTTGTCCCGCGGACAATGCAATTATAGCGTCTTTGTATTGTGCATGCAATTGTAATACTGCAATTGGGAAAAGGTTCCTGGGGCCCAATTTGTGCGGTTTTTATTGATTGGTACGTGTTTGTATTGCCGTATTTGCAGATTATGATTTTATAATGTTTTTGATACAATAGTCTGCCATCATTAATCCAAAAATCCCCGTTACAGTTATCACAGAACCAAATGTTCGATTTGGTGCGGTTGTTTTATTTGGAACCTCGGTTGAATAAACGACGGCAAAATCGTCCAGTTTTTGTTCGCGCACAATCTTTCGGATTTTTGCAGCCAATGGGCAAACACTGGTTTCGGAAATTTGTGCATATTTTATTTTGGTTGGGTCGATTTTGCGTGCCGCCCCCATACTGGAAATAAACGGGATGTTTTTTGTCATGCACCATTTATACAGTGCGATTTTGGATTCTACCGTATCAATTGCATCAATTACAAAATCGGGCCGGCAATTGATTTTTGTATTTTCATCAAAAAATATACTTTGTGCATCGACGTGAATATCTGGGCAGATATCATGAATCCGTTCGGCGGCGGCCAAGACTTTTGGTGTGCCAATTGTTGTATTTGTTGCAAACAGCTGTCGATTAATATTTGATTCTTCGATTGTGTCAAAATCGACCAGTATAAAATTTCCCACTCCACTGCGCGCCAGGGCTTCGATTGCAAAAGATCCCACGGCGCCACATCCAACAATCATCACGTGTGCATCGTTCAGTTTCTGGACCGCCGCTGATCCAAACAGCATACGCGTTCTGTGTAATCTGTCGTTCATTTTAATATCTCGATAGTATTGCTATAAATTATATCGGCCATTTTATCTGGATCAATTGATTTTATTTTTGCCACCGTGCGCACAACGTCTGGGACAACCGCCGGGTCCCCAGAATCACTTTCGACCAGAATTTGATTGTTTTCGGTATTTTGTACGGCGGCCACTGCGCGTTTGTGCCGCGCGTCCATAATCATTGGGGAATAAGAAAAATATACATTTTCATATTTACTGTTTAGTTGTGTAATTACATCCCGCGGTCCCGCAAAGGCGTGCATTATAATGGCGGGTGGCATATTTTGTGCACCACGTGTTTTAAATATATGTAATAATTGGTCCCACGCACCGACACAGTGAATAAATACAGGACGGGAAAATTTGGTTGCTATATCCATGCACATGTTAAAAACATTTGTTTGGATGTCGGGCCCAGGATAATTTTTGTCCAGTCCAATTTCACCAACCATTATATCCGGATTTGTGGCCAGTATGTTTTGCATGTGTCTGGGCCAATCGTCTGGGACACTGGTTGCATGCCACGGGTGCACGCCAATCGCGCCCCGTACAGATGGGGAGGCTTTGGCCAGTGATAAAATCTGATCCCAATCATTTGGCGTCGTGGCATTAGATATGCATTTTTCCACACCACACGCCGCCGCCACGGCCAGCACAGCGGTCGCTTTTTCTGAATTTTGTATATGACAATGTGCGTCAATATATTTTACCACATCCGTGCCCCCTCCAGGGTTATTGCGTATATTATGTATTATTTTTATCCAGATAAAAAAATCAAGCGCATTTACGGATGAAAATCCCTGTCAATAATGGCAAGCATTTGAAATACAATCTGGTCGGGACGCATTTGGATAATTATGATTCTATATTGAACTTGGCGCATGCCAAGGGACACGCGATGGGTGGTTTTGGCGCAAATTTGAAAAACCAATCTATTGGTATCGCGTCCAGAAATGGCAAAGCGTACATCCATTCTGCTGGATTTACGGCGGACCCAGATTTGGCGTGGTCTAATCTTCCAGAACAACAGGCGTTTATAGAATCCATGGCCGAAGCCGCCAAATCAGTCAGTGATTATTTCGTATCCCAAAACAAACAGATAGTGTACATAACTGTAATGAACTTTTTGTCCGTGGATTGCGATTGTGATGCACACCAGACCCGGTTGCCAATGACCAGGCGTTCGTGGACATGATATACGCGTTCACAGACCCCGGGCCAAAAAATTACAGGAACGTATCGACCGCCAAATGGGACGGCATATTTTACCATATGCGGAATCTATTGGATTGGGCACGACCAAATACGAACTGATAGAATTATAAAGCAAAACCGCCATAACGGCGGTTTTATAACTTACGATTGAATGTTTATAATAAATCAACCTGTGGCGAAATACTTTGTTTGAATTTTTTAATGCGTAAATATTTTTATTTTGACAGCAGATGTCGGTTAAATTCAATCTTAGATTGAATTTATATAATTGTTCTATTTTATGTGCTGACTTATGTATTCCAAATATTTTTGTTTGGGCAACTGGACTCGAACCAGTGACATACGGATTAACAGTGAATTGTACAATTTTTTCAAAAATGGCTGAATTTCGCAGAAAACTTGGGGTTTTTGTTTGCGGTTACATGGGCTGTGTACTATTTCTATGTGTTTCTGTGTGTTTTTGTTCAAAGTTTTTAAAGCAACCAAAAGCAAATAAAAACAAATATAAGTAAAAAATTACTACTGGATTTAGGTTTTGTGATTTTGTAATATCAAATTGTAAAGGAAAGGAAAAAGTGGCGCCACTACCGGCAAAATTAGCTGATTATATTGAGTGCAAACCTGTATTAAAATGGGCAGGTGGCAAGGGGCAACTATTAGATAAAATCGATGAAAAACTGCCATTAAAATTGAAAATGGGTGGGATAAAAAGATACATAGAGCCCTTTGTTGGTGGTGGGGCTGTGTTCTTTGATATTTATAATAACTACAAAATACAAGAAGCCTTATTGTTTGATATCAATCCTGAGCTGGTTATTCTGTATAATGTCATCAAATATGATGTTGAAAAACTGATAGTTGAACTGACAAAAATAAGTACAGAGTACAATCATACAGAAGATAAAAAAGAATATTATTATTCAAGGCGTGATGAATATAACAGTATGGACAAAACCGTCGATGCAAATATTTATAATCAGCGGTTTATCAGACGTGCAGCGTTGACCATATTCTTAAACCGAACCTGTTTTAACGGATTGTTTCGTGTTAATTCAAAAAATATGTTTAATGTTCCGATGGGTAAGTACACCAATCCAAGAATATTAGATGCAGAAAATTTGCGCAATGTATCAGATGCTTTACAAATTGCGACAATAATCCAAACAGATTTTAGTTCTGTTCAAGAGTATGTAAATAAAGATACATTTATCTATTACGACCCACCATATCGCCCGATTAGAAAAACATCTTCGTTTAATTCTTATGCTGTTGGGGATTTTAATGATGATGAGCAAATTCGCCTTAAGAACGTTTTTGAAGCGTGTGATAAAGCGGGTGCTTTACAGATGTTAAGTAATTCAGACCCAACAAATTATGTAAATGACACATTCTTTGATGATTTATACCAAGACTATAATATAAATAGAATACTTGCAAAACGTCTGATAAACGCAAATGCAGATGGTCGTAGTGCTATTCGTGAGTTATTGATAACTAATTATGACTAAGAAACCTTTTCGCCTTTATTGTGAAGATTGTTTAACGTGTTTGGAACAGATTCCAGAAAATACCTTTGATATGATTTTTGCGGATCCGCCTTATATGTTATCAAATGGGGGTATAACGTGCCAAAATGGTCAAGTTGTATCAGTTAATAAAGGCAAGTGGGACGAGTCGCACGGACTGATGAATGATTTTGAGTTTCATAAAAAGTGGCTTTCTGCATGCCGGCGAGTGTTAAAACCAAATGGCACAATTTGGATAAGTGGTACATACCACAGTATATACTCATGTGGCTTTGCAATGCAGTTGTTGGGCTTTCATATATTAAATGATGTGGCGTGGTATAAACCAAATGCCAGTCCAAATATGTCTTGTAGATACTTTACTGCCAGCCATGAAACACTTATTTGGGCAAGGAAAAGTAAGAACGCGAAACATATATTTAATTACGATGCAATGAAATGTGGCGCCTTTCCCAAAGATATTTTGAAAAAGCCGGATTGCCAGATGCGCAGTGTTTGGTCTATTCCAACGCCGTCAAAATCAGAAAAAACTTTTGGCAGGCATCCTACACAAAAGCCATTGGACTTATTGGAAAGAATTATTTTATGTTGTACAAATCCAGGCGATTTAATATTAGACCCATTTATGGGCAGTGGGACAACTGGGGTTGCGGCATTAAAGTATGACAGAAAATTTGTCGGCATAGATCAGGAAGCGCAATTTGTTGAATTGGCAGAAAAAAGGCTGTATGATATCCTTGAAAAGAAAGGAATAAAATGAAGTATTCTAAAATTTTTGATGAACTTTTGGGTTGCAAGAACGAAGATGACGTTTTTAGTTATTTGATTTCAAGCCTAAAAGAAAGTATAAAATCTTGGGATTATTTTGTTAACTGGTCAAAAGTTATCAATAATTATCACGAAGCAGAGATTGCACTAAACTTATTGAATACTCTGATTGGTAAGGCGGATGTTGAAAAAGCAGCAAAAGATTTATTAAAGGAATATCCAAAAATTATAGGTGTTATACCGGCGCTTTTGGCTGATAGAGAAAAGAAACTCAAACTTGTTTCAGATATAAAAACTTTTGAACTTAAATGCTTTGACTTTTCAAAGCCTATGTCTGCAGAGGATGGTGTCCTATTTATGAAAGCAAGTGGCTTCCTTGATTTAGTATCTGACCGTACAATTAAATCTATACCAGATTATTTTCTTGGGGTAGAAGTTGGGCTTGATTCAAATGGGCGCAAGAACCGCAGTGGCACATCAATGGAAAACTTGATGGAATATTTTATAAAAGATATTTGTGAGCGTAATGGCTATGAATATATCGCACAAGCGACCGCAGATAAAATTTATAAAAAATGGGGTAAAAATATTACTGTGAATAAATCATCCAAGCGTGTTGATTTTGCTATAAATACCCCTAATAAACTATATCTGATAGAAACAAATTTCTATGGCGGTGGCGGATCAAAATTAAAATCAACTGCAGGCGAATATGCAGATATTTATCATCAGTGGACAAAAGACGGACACCAGTTTATATGGATAACGGATGGTTTAGGCTGGCAGAAAACTCAGCGACCATTACGCGATACTTTTGATACAACTGATTATATTTTAAATATCGATATGGTTCAAAAGGGCTTGTTGGAAAACCTGTTAAAATAAACGAAGAGAATCCAATGGTAGAAATTCATAAAAAATCATCAAATAAATTTCAACGTCTAATAAATTCCAATGCAGAGAAAATAAAAAAATCACCTTACGGAAAAGAAAACTATGCAAGTTCGTTTGGGAATGAAGATTATATAAAGTCATTATCTGTATCTGTAACGACTGTCATGGAATATTATAAATTAGATTCTGATACAGCTGTTTCGGCTTTAACAGACGGGCCAAACGACCAAAATATTGATTTGTTATATTTTGATGAAGAGCTTATAGAGTCTGATAACAAAGGAAATAAATTTTTAGATGTGGTTATAATACAATCTAAATACGCAAAAGCTCTTGGGGCAACAGGTGTTTTTAGCGAAGCGGATATAAGACTATGTCTAGACAGTGTTTCAAAACTTCAAAATAATCGTTTGAAATATAATGATGATAGTTTGTTGGGTAAAAAATTAACAGAGCTTCACGATATTCAAGTGCGTAATGATTACCCAAGTTTAAGAGTGCAGGTGTATTTTGCTACAAATGGTGTTATAGCAGATAGCATTAAGCAAAAGGATTGTATAAAAGAAGCAGAAAAAGCTGGGGTAGAAATATTGTTTGTCGATGCCACAAGTTTTGGTGCTGTAATGGAACCACCCCAATACGCAACATTAAAATTACTTTCGGACAAATGCTTAGAAAAAGCCCAGACTTCAGAAAATATATCTGGTTTTGTTACCGAGACTTCGCTAGATAATTTGATAGATTTTTATCAACAATATAATGAAACTGCCTTATTAGATTCTAACGTAAGGTATTTGTTGCTAAAAAGCAAAATAAATGATGGAATTGCTGAAACAGCTATAAATAATCCAGAATTATTTTGGTTTTGTAATAACGGTATATCTATTGTTTCCGACAGTTGTACTGTAAATAGTACAGGAACTGACGTGTTTAATTTAACCTTAGAACGCCCAAGTATTATAAATGGAGGTCAAACTACCGCTATCTTATCTAAATTAAAGAAAGAAGGTCGTTTGACAACTGATTTGCTTGCAAGATCAAGGGTGTTAATAAGGGCGTATGTAACAAAAGACGCTGATATAGCGTCTAAGATTGCTTATACGACCAATTCTCAAAATCCAATAAACGTAGTAAATCTAAAGTCTAATAACAAATATCAAAAAGCGGTTGCAGATTTCTTTGATAGGAAAGGGATTGCTTTGATAACAAAACCAGGTCAAGATTTACAAGATTATTCCGGTTCGATAACGAATGAAAATTTATTACAGGTTTACGCAGCCTTGTATAAAGATGACCCCGCAAAAGCAAAAAATTCTAAGATTTCTGTATTTAATAAGTATTTTGATATCGTTTTTTGTGAAAAAGAACTAAAAGAAGGAATAGATAAAAAATTGTATAGGAGTTATTTTGTATGGGATTTTTTTAAAAACGTTTCTAATGCAACAGATCCTATCTTGAAGCACGGGTTATATTCGCTGATATATGCCATGGGGCAGTTGGATAAAAACATATTAAATGCAAATAGATCCGATAGTGACACACAAGTATCTCTAGAAAATTGTTTTAAAAAAGCTAAACCTATAATAGATAAGATAGTTGATATCAAACGAAATGAGCTTAAAGACCGTTTTTCTTATAATAATTTGTTTAAAAGCAACGAAATAAAAGATTTAATAGATATCGAAATAGAAAAAATAAGAAAATAATGTGTAATTTGGTCTTCTTTTATAACATGAGTATTTATTATCTTTATAATATAGTTCTTGTAATATGGTGGCTATATTTAGGCGTGTTTTATGTTCCAAACAGTATAACAAATCAGAACTTTCTTGGGTTATAGTATCTAAATATTCTGCTATTATGCATAACATAGAATAAGTTTTGCATCCAATTGCGTGACAAAAAACAGGGGAAACCCCTGTTTTTTATTGTGCCGATAAGATTTAATATCTTGGCGGTGCAATTTTGTTGCATACAGGATTGTATCGGTAATACAAATCTGATTCTAAACGATTCAACTCTGATACGTATTCAACTTCTGCGAACATAACAGCTACTTGATAATGCTGTATGACGTTTTTCAAATCCGAATTTGGTTCGGAATCTAAAAAATGTTGTTGAATTCTGGTTCTTAAATCAGTTGCCTGACCAACATATACAACCTGATTCCCGACTGTTATCATATAAACACCTGCTGTTCCAGGTACCATAAATATGAAACACGGTGATATTGTGTGCCATTGCATTTTAACCTCCTTTTATCCTTTCGGTATGCTCTAAATTAACTTGTCAGAAAAAAACTTGCATACCAAAGGCGTTGGTGTTAAACTAGCAATGTGGTTATAGCTAGTCAGTTTTTTCTGACTGTTATTCGTCCCAAAATCTCGGCAAAAGGTTTTGGGATTTTTTTTCGAATCGGTTTTCCAATTCGATATACTCATATTATTATAATGTAATGTTTTTTTCAAGGATTTTATTCGCCAAAATATTGCGATTCGTTATATTTTTTTCTCTTTTATTATCTTTTTATTGCTTTTTATTCTTTTAAATGTTTAAATATAATTACATGATATCAAATATAGGAGATAGAAATGTCAGATTTATTTGATTTGTTTGATTTGTCGGACATCCCGGTAGAAATAGGGGATGTAAAAAGAGATCAATTATCAAATGAAATAATAGAATTATTTCAAATGGCGGGCAGAGAACTAAATATTGATGAAATAACTGTTGCTCATTATCGCAAGTATGTAAAAAACAATCCAGCAAGAACTATTAAAAATAAAACACAAATTATGAATAAAGTATATAAGATGAGTAAAGAAAGAAATACAAGAATAGAGCCGGTCGAAGGGAAGAAGGGGGTTTATAGATTAAAAACAGAATAGGCGGATGATAAACATAAAATGTATCGGGTTGGTAACACTATATGTTGTCTTATGTATTGATTGGCGATTTATTGTTATTTTATAAATTTCCACACACCTACCATTTGGGTGAGTTTGCGGTTGAGTTGTTTTAATTCTATACGTAAATGTTTTGGCGTTTTACCATCATATATTCTGTTCAGTTTAAGTTCCAACCTTATTAAAGCCCTTTGAGCAGAAAAATATAGCATCTCAAATTGTGCCTTATCATTTGGTTTAATATCATCAAAATGTTCGAACTTCATATGCAACCCCTTTAAAAGTTGTTGCATTTGTGCTTATTCTTTCGTCTTTGTACAGTTGTTTATTCAAAAATAAAAAAGTGCAAAAATAAAAACACATATTTGACACATAGGGAAAAATCATGTTTTTATAATTATTTGATTTTTGTGTGTTTTAGTCTTGTGACTGACGGAATAGCGTTTCATAGTTCGCAGGCAAAAAAAGGCTCTTTTCAGGTATAAAATCAATACTGAAATCAGTCCTGAAATCAATAATGAAATCAGGTATGATTTCATCTATGATTTCAAGTATGAAATCTGTGTGATTTCAGAGATGATTTCAGCAGTAATGGTATATATTACTGTGTGTCAAATATGTGTTTTTGTTTTACCTCTCTGGCAATTTAGAGCAACTTTCATCCAATTTTGCATAAAAACGGGGTAGAAGACAGACAATAAAAAATCCGCAGAAATCTGCGGAAAATCTTTGGCTCGGGCTACTGGACTCGAACCAGTGACATACGGATTAACAGTCCGTTGTTCTACCGACTGAACTAAGCCCGAACAGCCCGCATATCATATAACCTTTTTAATCCCATTTCAAGTACTTTTTTTATCCATTGCGATTTATCTTTTTTGGTGATATATTTTCACACGTCCAATACAAAAACATAGAGGAAGCAAAATGTTATTAAAAGGAAAAAAGATTTTAATTACTGGTGTTGCAAATGACTGGTCCATGGCATGGGCAATTGCGAAACGGGCCCATGACGAAGGTGCAGAAATCGCAATGCCGTATGCTATGCCGAATCTGGAAAAGCGCGTTCGCCCATTGGCTGAATCAATCGGCGCCAAATTTGTCCAGGAATGCAATGTTCAAAACGATGAACAGATGGACGATTTGTTCAATAAAATTGAACAAGAATGGGGGCGCCTGGACGGCATGTTGCATGCAATCGCGTTTTCAGACAAAAACGAATTGACTGGTCGTTATGCCGATACAACCCGCGCGAATTTCAAGAACACAATGGATGTATCTGTATATTCGTTGGTTGATTTGACACGTCGCGCGTCTAAATTGATGACCGACGGGGGCAGTATTGTAACCCTGACATACTATGGTGGCGAAAAATCCGTTCCGAATTACAATGTTATGGGGGTGGCAAAATCCGCCCTGGACAGCAGTGTTCGTTATCTGGCATCCGACCTGGGGCGTGATAAAATCCGCATCAATGCAATCAGTGCTGGACCAATTATGACCCTTGCGTCTTCTGGTGTTGGTGGCATGAAATCCATGTTGCGTCTGAATGCAGAACAAACACCATTGCGTCGTAATATGACGCTGGATGATGTGTCCGGGGCGGCGATTTATTTGTTTAGTGATCTGTCCAGCGCGGTAACAGGTGAAGTGCATCATGTTGATTGCGGTTATTCAACAACAGGCATGATACCAAATGATTTAAAGGAAGTTTTATTGCATGGACTGGACGAACAGAATAAATAATTTATTCTGATTTGTAATGAAAGGGCCCGCATTTTGCGGGTTTTTTCTTATGAAAATTTTCCTGTAAAAAATGATTGATTTTTTATATGAATACAATCATAATTAGAATACGGTTCAAATAAAACAAAAGATAAAAAACGGTGGGGGATGGATATGCTGACCAATACTATGTTTTGGCGTGCCATAGATAATCTGGCGGCGGCGAATAAAATTTCATGTTCACGTTTGGCGCAAATCAGTGGTCTGGACATAACGGCATTGAATAAGAGTAAGCGCGTTGGCGCCGATGGAAAACCGCATTGGATGTCTGTGGGCAGTCTGGTAAAAATAATGAATGCAACTAATACCAGTTGGGCTGAATTTGCGAATTATTTCCCATGTGAAAGACGCACGTGTCGGTAAAGATTTTTCATTGTATTAAACGCGCGAATTTTTTATAATCGGGGCATGAATACGACACCTGATTTACTAATACTGGCAGAACATGCCGATTTGATAAAAAAACTGAACGAATGGGATCTGGCGTACCATCAAAATGACGCGCCTGTTGTTGATGACGCGACATACGACGCGGCAAAGCGACGTGCCTTGGAAATAGAGTCCCAGTATCCTGAACTGGCGACACACGGCGCGTCTTCGCATGTCGGGGCGGCTGTATCGGAAAAGTTTAAATCATACCCGCACAGTGTACCAATGTTGTCTATTTCGGATGTTTTTAATGAATCCGAAGTGGCGGATTGGTTCAATAAACTGGCGGATAATGACATATTTATTGAATTAAAGGTTGATGGTGTATCGTTTGCTGCGCGATATGAACATGGGCGTTTAGTTCGTGGTCTGACGCGGGGCAGTGGGGTTGCCGGCGAAGATATAACAGAAAATCTGAAAACTATACCCGACATTCCGCATCAGTTGCGCGGCGATTTTCCTGATATCATAGAAGTTCGCGGTGAAGTATACATGTCGCGTACGGATTTTTTGGCACTGAATGCGGCGGCCACAGACGCCGGGGACAAGGTTTTTGCCAATCCGCGCAACGCGGCGGCTGGGTCATTGCGTCAATTAAATCCTGGGGTTACGGCATCGCGTCGGCTGTCGGCATTTGCATATACGTATGGTGAATTGTCGGCGCGCACATGGGCGACCCAGTCTGAATATTTTGATAAACTGGAATCATGGGGATTTAAAACAACGCGCACATGGGCGCACCGTGTGCACAGTATGGATGAAATCCAGCGTGTATATGATGATACAATGATGATACGTGCGGGCATTCCGTTTGATATAGATGGGCTGGTTTTAAAGGTAAATAATGTTGACCTGCAAGAACGCATGGGCGCCCGCGCCAACAGCCCACGGTGGGAAGTGGCATATAAATTCCCGGCTGCACGTGCAATAACCGTGTTGCGTGATATTACGGTCCAGGTTGGGCGCACAGGGGTACTGACCCCGGTTGCAGAACTAGAACCGATAAATATTGGTGGTGTATTGGTATCGCGTGCGACATTGCATAATGCTGACGAAATTGTACGTTTGGGGGTAAACGTTGGGGACAAGGTTATTGTCCAGCGTGCTGGCGATGTTATACCGCAAATTGTTGGTGTTGCCGAAGATGCCCCAAATGCTGCACCGTTTGTATTTCCTGATAAATGCCCCGTGTGTGGTGGCAATATTGTCCAAGAGTCTGGCCAAGTTGCGCGTCGATGTGTGAATACATTGGGATGCCCCGCCCAACGAATTGGCGAACTGGAACATTTTGTTTCGCGCAAGGGTTTTGATATAGACGGTCTGGGGGTAAAACAACTGGAATTATTTATATCGCGTGGTTGGATAAATAATGCGGCAGATATATTTACATTAATCGCGCGCCATGGTGATGATATACGTCGTCTGGACGGATTTGGCGAAAAATCTGTATCTAATTTAAACGCGGCCATAGAACGTGCGCGCAATATTGATTTACACAGATTTCTGTTTGCCATCGGCATACCAGAGGTTGGCGAAGTTACGGCAAAAATCTTGGCGCGGTCGTTCGGGACACTGGACGCAATTCGCAATGCGCCGGCATGGAAATTAAAGCAGACCAATGGTATCGGCGATGTTATGGCGGATGAAATCGTATCGTTTTTCGCCGACGCGCATAATGTGCGTGTTTTGGATGAATTGCTGCCCCAGGTTAAAATTCGTGAATCAGAACCCGCCGTGCCACAATCGGGGCCATTATCTGGTAAAAAGGTTGTTTTAACTGGCACATTGGCGAACTATACACGTGATGCAGCGCGCGAAATTCTGGAACGTATGGGCGCACGGGTCCAGTCCAGCGTATCGGCCAAGACAGATATTGTTCTGGCTGGGGCTGATGCAGGTTCAAAATTAACGCGTGCGAATGAATTAGGCGTTACTGTATGGTCTGAATCAGATTTTGTGGATGCGGTTAATAAATTTGAATTATAATCCTGGCAATATATTGTAAAAAAATTAATGGCATTATAAATAAATTCATTTTATAATGCTGGTGCAACGACGTATTGTTGTTGCGGGGACTACAAACCCCAATAGAGTGTCCAATGGACAAAAACTCCAACCTGGGTTGGAGAGTGGTGAATATATTGAATAAGCCCGCTATACTCTATTATAGTTTGTAGCCTCCAACCACTTGAACATATTCAGTGGTTTTTTGTTTGCAAAAATGGGGGTGTGCAAATGACGCTGGGCCAGGAAATAGAACAAATACGTCGTGAATGTAATATTCCAGATTATATAGTATACGATATATTTGAAACCGATGAACGCGGTTATCGCGAAATAATTAATGGCCACCACCGCCCCAGTGTGTACGAATTGATAATGTTTATATCAACCACATGTCGGCCATTGGATTCTTTGTTCCGGGGGCGGTCTGGGGGAAAATAAATATTTTTATTCACTTTTATTTTTGGTGTGGTATTGTTCGGGTATGACTGATACATATTCTGGATTTATTGCGATTATTGGACCGACAAATGCGGGCAAAAGCACGCTGATAAACCAAATCATGGGGCGCAAGGTTTCGATTGTTTCGCACAAGGTTCAAACCACACGAACCAATTTGCGTGCGGTAAAGATGGTCGGAAATCGCCAGCTGATTTTTACCGACACCCCGGGTGTTTTTCGTCCATCGCGTCGTCTGGACCGGGCGATGGTTGGCGCGGCAATGGACGCA
>JADINC010000019.1 GCA_017694255.1 Candidatus Enterousia avistercoris
ATGGAATCCGTTATGTGGGCGATAAAGGAACTTTATAACAAAGGTCTGTTGTACAAGGATTATCGTGTAAATCCATATGATTGGAAATTGGGGACTGTGTTATCTAATTCCGAGGCATCAAGCGAATACATGGACGTTGTTGATGATGCTGTTACAGTTTGGTTTGAATTGGAAACGGGTGACCGCGTGCTGGCATGGACAACAACGCCATGGACATTGCCGGCAAATTCTGCGCTGGCGGTAAATCCAAATATGAAATATCTGCGTATGCGTGATGCCGACGGGGCGGTATATATAATCGCAGAATCCAGACTGGCCGCGTATGCAAAACAATTCAGTACATGCGAAAAAATCGGCGAAGTTATGGGGGGCGAACTGGTTGGGAAAAAGTATACGCCGCTGTTTGATTATTATGTGGGCGCGTCTGATTTGTTATATAAAATCATACCGGCAGATTATGTATCGGACGCGGACGGCACCGGAATCGTGCACATAGCACCCGCATATGGTGAAGATGACTTTTGGGCTGCAAAAAATATAGACCCAAAATTCCCGGTGCTGTTAAATGTTGATGATTATGGAAACTTTACCAGTGAGGTTAAGGACTGGGCCGGTGAAAATATTTTTGAAGCCAACCCTAAAATTATTCAACACCTGCGTGAAAACGGTCACCTGGTAAAGAAAGAACAATATAAGCACAGTTATCCATACGGCCCACGCAGTAAAGAAAAGTTAATTTATCGTGCAACAGATTCTTGGTATGTTGATGTACCAAAAATCCGTGATGCTTTAATTGAAAATAACAAAAAAGTAAATTGGACATCTGCTGGTAATCGTTTTGCATCTTGGATTGAAGGTGCACGTCCTTGGTCTATTTCCAGAAATCGTTTCTGGGGGACACCGCTGCCAATATGGGAAAAAGATGGTGAATATAAAGTATTCGGCTCTATCGCAGAATTGGAAGAATTCTTTGGTGTAAAAATCGAAGACCTGCACAGACCAACATTAGATAAACTAACAAAAGACGGTTGGCACCGCATTACAGACGTTTTAGATTGTTGGTTTGATTCTGGCTCTATGCCATTTGCGTCTTTGCATTATCCATTCGAAAACCAAGATAAATTTGAAGCGACATTTCCGGCAGATTACATTATTGAAGGTCAGGACCAAACACGTGGTTGGTTCTATAACTTAATGATTCTGGCAACTGCGTTGTTTGACAAACCTGCCTTTAAGACAGTATCTGCAAACGGTATGGTTGTTGACGAAAACAAAAAGAAGTTTTCAAAATCATTGCAAAACTTTGTGAACCCGGAACAACAAATTGAACAATTCGGTGCAGATGCAATTCGACTGTTTATACTGGGGTCAAATTTTATGAAGGCGGAACCAGTACCAGTTGATAAAGAAGGAAAAGTATTTGCAGAATCAACAAAAACAATTCTGACACCGCTGTGGAATGCGTATCATTTCTTTACGCTGTATGCCAATGCAGGCAATATAACAGCACACGAAAACGCAAATCCAGATGGTGCGTTGGATAAATACATCATCGCAGAATTAAATGAATTACTGGCTGTGGCGGGTGATGCGTTGGATAAATACGCCCCAGATGTGGCGGTCAAAGAATTTTTGCGATTCTTGGATATACTGAACAACTGGTATATCAGACGCAGTCGTGAAAGATTCTGGGACGAAGACCAGGATGCGTTTGATACATTGTATACAGTACTGATTACGCTGTGTCGCGCGCTGGCGCCATTTGCACCGTTTATTTCTGATTATATCTATCGCAATTTAACAGGCGCGGAAAGTGTGCATTTGCAATCTTTCCCAGATGCCACAAATTATGATAAACAAATTGTCGATGATATGCGGCGTGTGCAGTTGGTTGTGTCTGTTGGGAAACAGTTGCGTGAACAATATAAACTGCGTAATCGGTTGCCGTTAAATAAACTGGTCGTGGCGGGCGCGGATTTATCAGAATACGGCGATATCATACGTGATGAGTTAAACGTAAAATCGGTGGAATTTACAGATAACTATGACAATGTTGCTGATGCGTTTGTATACCTGATTACACCAAAAATTGGTGCGCGGTTGGGTGGTGCGTTAAAACAAATTATCCCCGCGGTAAAGCAGGGTAATTATGAAATTCGCGATGGACGGTTGTATGTTGGCGAATACGAATTAAATGCTGATGAATTTGAAAAGCGTCTGACCGTGCGCGATGGGGTGACGGGCGCGGCATTACCAGATAATACGGCGGTGGTCGTTCTGGACACAGAGATAAATTCAGAACTGGTCGCCGAGGGTTTGGCAAACGATGCATTACGCTTTATCCAAGATTCGCGCAAAGCGGCCGGATTGGATGTATCTGACAGAATTAATCTGGAATACAGCGCAGACCCGGCACTGGCCGCAGCAATTGAACAACATCGCACCAGAATTATGCGTGATGCATTAATAAAAAATATGTCGCAAAATGGTGCGGGTGTGTATAATACAGAAATAGAAGGGTATAATTTATCAATAAAAATTGATAAAGCGTAAATAAAAATAAGGAGAAATACTATGCACATACATAAATCTTTGCATTGGATATTTTGGATTATTGGCATAATTGTTGTGTTCTTTGCCGGGTTTTATATCGGGACATTGGACGCAGACGCACATGAAATAAAAATTACATCGCAATGCACGGGGATTGGTGTCGCAAAAAGTTTTTCATCAAACTATGAAAGTGTAAATGGCACGGTTATTCGTGATGAAACAGAAAGATCAGAATCATATACCGCCCGTTGTTTATGCTTTGCATCAGACGCCACGCATAAAAACATATGGGTTGATACGGTTGAATTTTCTGGCGAATCATCTGAATCTGTACAAAGCCTGTGCAACAGCGATTGCCAAAAATTATGTGAAGGCAGATTGGCAAACTTTACATTTGCGGAATAAAATGACATTAACACCAGAAATTTATTTCACGCATGTTCCGACCGTAATTGATATGAATATTCGGTCGGAACTGTATTCGGTAAATGAATTTACTTTTGCGGTTGCGGTTATTTTATCAGCCCAGGCAACTGATAAAAAAGTGAACGAGGTTACACCCGAATTATTCCGCATCGCGCCATCGCCGGCAAAAATGTTGGCACTGGGGTTGGATGGGTTAAAGTCGCATATTCGTGTTTTATCGTTCTTTAATAACAAGGCTAAAAGCATCATGGGACTGGCGGCGGCATTAATGGATGATGTGGGCGGGGCCGATGATAATTATAAATTCCCGAAAAAATATCATAATCGTGATGCACTGATGAAATTGCCAGGCATCGGGCAAAAGACCGCAAATGTTATTATGAATGTTTTGTGGGGCGCACCAAATATCGGCGTGGATACGCATGTTTTCCGCAATTCACATCGTTATGGTTGGGTTGGGGTGGATGCAAATACACCAGAAAAGGTCGAAGAACAATTATTAAAAATAATTCCAAAAAAATATCATCCAATTGTAAATCATGTTATGGTTTTGCATGGGCGTTATATATGTCGCGCAATTCGCCCGAAATGTGGGGAATGCCCCGTTGCACGGTGGTGCAAGTATGCCTAGGGATTTTTATTGTTGTGTTTATATTCCTTTGTGGTATATTAAATAACGTCACGGGGTGTTCCCGTGGCGGGGTGTAACGACCCTGTGGTTTCGGCGTTCGCGACATGCGGACGAAATTCTCCAACACGTGGTTGGATGGTTGTGAATATACTGAATAAGCAACACAATACCGAAACATTGTCGTTAACCTCCAACCGCCCAAAATAATTTGTGCGGTTTTGTTTAACAAAATACAAAACAAGGGATTAAACATGAAAAAATCATTTGCTTTGATCGGTATGGGTGTTGCAATGGCCAGCGCGCCTGCGATGGCATTTGAAATCAGTCCATATGCTGCACTGCGTCTGACTGGTTCCGTGGTGAATAACGATATGACGGTTATTTCCGATTATTCGTTTGGTGGCAAGAAGCATCATGTGAACACTATGGCCGATGAAACACACAGTGATTTTGCATTTGGCGCAAATGCGGCAATTGGTGCAAAACTGGATTTGGGCTATGGTGCACTGCGTGGTGAATTTGCGTTCGATTGGAAATCTGATGCAACAGACGACAATGATTTCTATTTTAAAGTAGACAATCCGTATGTGCATAATTTCGAATCAACAACATCACTGTATGATGTAATGTTTAACCTGTATTATGATTTTGACACAGGAACCAGTTTTGTGCCGTTCCTGACCGCGGGATTGGGGTATGGACACATCGCACTGAGTACCGCTGCTGCGGGTACAACAGAATATGGTCCCATTGATATTTCCAAGGATACTAATGCCGATAATTTCGTATGGGGCGTTGGTGCCGGTGTTGCGTATGAATTAACAGAAAACCTGGCCATTGATTTGATGTATCGTTATACAAACTATGGTTCAGTGGACGCAAATGCAGAATTTGACATCATTAAGTTGGGCAAACCTTTGCCAGTCGATGCCGATTTCGATATCGCAACACATGAATTCATGTTGGGTGCACGGTATACATTTTAAATACCTGTATCCTTGTGGTAAAAAAA